>JBHAFS010000054.1:0-28460 GCA_041856205.1 Prevotella sp. | reverse complement strand
GTTTCCGTGCCATCCGTCCATCGCGACGCGATGCTCCGTATTGTCGAAATGTGCCGGATGGTATTCTGTGAATTCCGTGTCTTCCGTGTTTAAAAAAAAAGAGGGAAAGCCCCTCCCCAACCCTCCCCGGTGGGGGAGGGGGATGGCTCGCGCGATGGGGGTTGAGTGTAATGAGACTTTTAATGATTTAATCTTTGTTCCGGGCACGGGCAGGTAAGGTTGAAGTAACCGCGCGCAGCCTCCGTTTACTCCTAGGCCGTATACGGCTCCCCCCAAGTACTTTCCAGTTTAGCGAGCAATAAGAACTCCCAAAACTCTGCGACTCTGCGTGCAAAAAAAACTTGCATGCCCCCCGCTGATGGGTTAGGGCACGCAGAGTTTAAGAGACTAGTGATGTGGGTGTGCAGTTTCCGTGCCATCCGCGCATCGCGCAGCGATGCTCCGTATCGGAATGTGCCGGTCTCGGATTTTGTGCAATCCGTCGTCCAGTGTTCTTAAAAATAGTCCGGTTCAGAGGTGTCTGACGGTATACCGGCCTGACAAACTGCTGGGTAGATCCGGACATATAAAATGATTATCCCCATCTTTTTCCTACTGAGCTCATCCTTCCCAGCATGCCCCGTCGTGATATGCGCCACCGATCTGTTACAAGCATATTGTTTACAGCTTGCCTCAGCTGTGTGGCGGCGCCGCCGATGGGTACGAATCGTACCATGCGGAGACACAAATCATGCGCTGCGCCCATTCGATTCACGTTCTGCTTCCAGTCGAACCACGCTCTGTTTCGAGTCGAATCACGCTCTGTTTCGAGTCGAATCACGTTCTGCTTCCAGTCGAACCACGGTATAGTACCACTCTGTTCTAGGCCCGAGCCTTGGACTATCGGTATATGATAACGGTGTGGAGGCAGCAGCTAAAGGGCACTGAGCATAATATGTTGCTATGCTCTGCACTCTGCGTTAAAGATCCTTGGTGTCATGACGAACATCTTTTTTAACGAAAAATAATGATAATTTTTACTTTTGTTTTTTGTATTTATTCTAATTATTTCGTATATTTGCCATCAACATGACCAAGGGAGCCAATTGCAGTCGAGCAGGGTTTCTGCGGTCAGCGACACGACAATCTATGCTAAGGAGACCGGACGAAAGTGAAAAAGGAAACTACTGAGGCAACCTTCTCCCCATTCTTTCGAAGAGACCATGAACGACCGAAGCCATGAGTGACCCGAGGCAGCCAGCAGGCGTGCAAGGCCCCGTAGCCGATACGATGCCCTGTCGATGGGTTGGAGGAAAGGATGTCTGGACATGATGAAACACGCTCTTCGTCACATCGAACGGGCGCTGACACTCTCGTAAACATATTTATGCAGGTCGGTTTGCATGAAATATGGATATGTTTAAAATTTGATTGCAAAATGATAAATAATCGACTATTGTAGTTACAAAATGAATTATTTTGCTTAAATTTGTAGCGCATTAATCATATAATGGTGAATAAAATGATACTGGATATTGACATGCTGAAGCATTTTTATGCTTCTTACTCCTCCAAAGTATCCACAGCTCGTGAGATACTCAGCCGCCCGCTCACCTATACCGAGAAGGTGCTTTATGCCCACTTGTTCAACCCTGCCGACCTGAAGCCTTTCAAGCGAGGCACCGACTACGTGGACTTCCGTCCCGACCGTGTGGCCATGCAGGACGCCACGGCGCAGATGGCGCTGCTGCAGTTTATGAACGCCGGCAAGAGCAGGGTGGCCGTGCCGTCCAGCGTGCATTGCGACCACCTGATCCGTGCCGACGTGGGTGTGGCGCAAGACCTGCCCGTGGCCCGCGAGACCAACCGTGAGGTGTACGACTTCCTGCGGTCGGTGTCGGCCAAATACCACATCGGTTTCTGGGCACCCGGTGCCGGCATCATCCACCAGGTGGTGCTCGAGAACTATGCTTTCCCGGGCGGCATGATGGTGGGTACCGACTCGCACACGCCCAATGCCGGCGGACTGGGCATGGTGGCCGTGGGTGTGGGTGGCGCCGACGCCGTAGACGTGCTCACCGCACAGCCCTGGGAACTGAAGATGCCCCGACTCATCGGCGTGCATCTCACCGGTCGCCTGTCGGGCTGGGCCTCGCCCAAGGATGTCATCCTGAAGATTCTGGGTATCCTCACCGTCAAGGGTGGCACCAACGCCATACTCGAATATTTCGGCGATGGCGTGGAGAGCCTCTCCACCACGGGCAAGGCCACCATCTGCAACATGGGTGCCGAGCTGGGTGCCACGTGCTCCATCTTCCCCTTCGACAGTCATGCCGACGAATACCTGTGCCAGACCGGACGCGAGGAGGTGGCCGTGATGGCCCGGCAGAACGCTGCCGAGCTGCGTGCCGACGACGACGTGTATGCCCATCCGGAGACCTACTACGACCAGGTGCTCGAAATCGACCTCTCGGCCATCGAGCCGCACCTCAACGGGCCGTTCACGCCCGATGCCGCCACACCGGTGTCGCAGATGAAGGGCAAGGCCGAGGCCAACGAATACCCGATGACCATCGAGGTGGGACTCGTGGGGTCGTGTACCAACTCGTCGTACCAAGACCTGGCACGCGCCGCCTCTATTGCCCGCCAGGCCGCCGAGAAGAACATCGAGGTGAAGGCGCAGCTTATCATCAACCCCGGCTCCGAACAGATCAGGTACACGGCCGAGCGCGACGGCCTGCTCGACGACTTCAAGAAAATCGGGGCCGTGATCATGACCAATGCCTGCGGGCCCTGCATCGGACAGTGGAAACGCCACACCGACGACAACAACCGCAAGAACTCCATCGTCACCTCGTTCAACCGCAACTTCCGCCGCCGCGCCGACGGCAACCCCAACACCTACGCCTTCGTGGCCTCGCCCGAGCTCACCATCGCCATGGCCATTGCCGGGCGGCTCGACTTCAACCCCGCCACCGACATGCTGCCCACGCGCGACGGACATCAGGTGAGGCTCGACGAGCCCCACGGCTACGACTTCCCGCCCAAGGGCTTCGCCGCAGGCGACAAGCAGGGCGTGTCGGCATTGCAGGTGCTCGAGGAGAACGGACTCTTCATCCTGCCCTCCGACGAGCACAAAGACCTGGAGGTGGTGATCGACCCGCAGTCGACGCGCCTGCAGCGGCTGGAGCCCTTCGCCCCGTGGGATGGCAACGAGCTGGAAGACATGCCGCTGCTCATCAAGACACAGGGCAAGTGTACCACCGACCACATCTCGATGGCCGGACCGTGGCTGAAGTTCCGCGGACACCTGCAGAACATCTCCGACAACCTGCTCATGGGTGCCGTGAACGCCTTCAACGGCGAGAGCAACCGGGTGAAAGACCAGATAGACGGACAATATAAAGAGGTGTCTGCTGCCGCCAAGGACTACAAGGCCCACCAGGTGCCGAGCATCGTGGTGGCCGAGGACAACTACGGCGAGGGCTCCTCGCGCGAGCACGCTGCCATGGAGCCCCGCTTCCTCAACGTGCGCGTGATACTGGCCAAGAGCTTCGCCCGCATCCACGAGACCAACCTCAAGAAGCAGGGCATGGTGGCGCTGACGTTTATCGACAAGGACGACTACGAGAAGGTGCGCGAGGACGACCGCATATCGGTCACCGGCTTCAAGGCCTTCGCCCCCGGCTCGCTCTTCACCGTCACGCTCAAGCATAGCGACGGCACACAGGAGAGCTTTGAGGTGGAGCACACCTACAACGAGGCGCAGATCGGATGGTTCAGGGCCGGGTCGGCACTCAACGACTCGAAGTAGCCGCAGCCGAAAGGAGTAAGAGAGATAATTCAATATAGTGTAGCGAACCTAAACTTAAACAACATGAAAAAGGAATATTTGATATACAAGCTCAGTGATGAAGTGAAGAACACCTGCAAGATACCCCTCGACGCGTTCCAGCAGTTTGGCGTGAAGCGCGGCCTGCGTAACGAGGATGGCTCGGGCGTGCTCGTGGGACTGACCAACATCGGCAACGTGGTGGGCTACGAGCGCGACGAGGCCGGACAGCTACAGCCTTGCCCCGGACGGCTCTACTATCGTGGTTACGAACTCGACGACCTGGTGGCTCCGCTGCTCAAGGAGAAGCGGTTCGGCTTCGAGGAGGTGGCTTACCTGCTGCTCTCGGGCAAGCTGCCCGACCGTGAGGAGCTGGCTGCGTTCAAAGACCTCATCAACGAGAACATGCCGCTCGACCACCGCACCATCGTACACATCATCGACCTCGAGGGCTCGAACATCATGAACATCCTGGCCCGCTGCGTGCTCGAGATGTACACCTTCGACCCCAACCCCGACGACCTCTCGCGCGACAACCTCATGCGCCAGTCCATCGAGCTCATCGCCAAGTTCCCAACGGTCATCGCCTATGCCTACAACATCTATCGCCACAGCATGCAGGGCGACAGCCTGAACATCAGGCACCCGCGCGAGAACAAGACCATTGCCGAGAACTTCCTCTACATGGTCAAGGACGAGGACTACACCAACCTCGAAGCCCGCGTGCTCGACCTGCTGCTCGTCATTCAGGCAGAGCACGGTGGTGGTAACAACTCTACGTTCACCGTGCGCGTCACCTCATCGACCCGCACCGACACCTATTCGAGCATCGCCGCAGGCATCGGCTCGCTCAAGGGCCCGCTCCACGGCGGTGCCAACATCAAGGCCATCAATATGTTTCACCACCTCAAGGAGGTGATCTCCGACTGGACCAACATCGACGAGATCGACACCTACCTCAACCGTATGCTGAACAAGGAGGCCTACGACAAGTCGGGGCTGATCTATGGCCTCGGTCACGCGGTCTACACCATGAGCGACCCGCGTGCCGTGGAGCTCAAGAAGCTGGCCGGCGAGCTGGCCAAGGAGAAGGGCCGCGAGGAGGAGTACGAATTCCTGAAGCGCATCGAGGAGGAAGGTGTGAAGTGTGTGACGGCTCACCGCAAGACCAACAAGCCCGTATGTGCCAACCTCGACTTCTACAGTGGCTTCATCTATGAGATGATTGGCCTGCCGCAGGAGATCTCTACACCCATCTTCGCACTGGCACGCATCGTGGGCTGGACGGCACACCGCATCGAGGAGCTCAACTTCGAGGGCCGCCGCATCATACGCCCGGCCTACAAGACGGTGCTCGAGCAGAAGGAATATGTGCCCATCAAGGACAGGTAAGTAACGCAAAAGGGTTGAAGCAGACACGCTTCAACCCTTTTGGTATGGTCATGGGGCGGAGAGCCCCGTGTGTGGCGGTCGGTTATCCTGGCGGATAACCGGCCGCGGCTATTTGATGCCGGCCGACTCCAGGGTCATCACCACCTTGTCGTCCACCCAGGTGCCTTCCTTCTTGGCCTTCACCATCTGGTGGTATTTCTGCAGGTGGGCCTGCGCCTGGGCCTCGGCCTGCTGTGCCTGCACATTGTCGGCAGCCTCCTCGGGCGCGATGCGCAGGGTGCCGGCGCGCTTCACCAGGTCTTTCACGATCTCTCCGCCCACGATGAGTCCTGCTGCCGCGGGCACGAAGGCGTTGCTGGCGGGAATGTCGCGACGCTCGGTACATTTGCGCATGTCTTTGTCGGGGCAGATGCAGTGGAACCGGCACGAGATGGTGTCGTCCTCGATCTGCTTGAGCGGCTCCTCCTCGCTGTACACCACCTTGAGGTGGGGGATGCCGAGCTTGCGCAGCTTCTTGCGGATGACCTTGGCCAGCGGGTCCATCTTGGTCTTGGAGATGTCGGTCACGCGGAAGGCGGTGATGTCGAGCTTGTTGGCTGCGCCCATGCACGAGATGATGGGGATGTGGAGGGCGTGGCAACGCTTGATGAGCTCGAGCTTGGCCGTCACGGTGTCGATGCAGTCGGCCACGTAGTCGAACTTCGTGAGGTCGATCTCGTCAGCGTTCTGCGGCATATAGAACATCTGGTACTTGTGTACGATGCAGCGTGGGTTGATGTCGCGCACGCGGTCGGCAGCCACGTCTACCTTGTGCTTGCCCACGGTGGAGATGAGCGCGTGGAGCTGTCGGTTGACATTGGTGAGGCACACCCTGTCGTCGTCGAAGATGTCGAGTTCGCCAACCCCACTGCGGGCCAGCACCTCGACCACGTATCCGCCTACGCCGCCAACGCCGAAGACGGCCACGCGGGCACCGGCCAGCGTGTTCATGGCTGGCTTGCCCAGAAGGAGCTGTGTGCGGGAGAATTGATTCTGCATATCCTGTTTTATTTCTTTTGGGCTGCAAAGTTACTCATTTTTTCTTATCCATCCACCAATCCACACGATATTCTTCTGTCGCTGCGGGATTTAGGAGACATAGTAAATATAAAGACAGAGTACCAGAATAATGGCCGTGCGGGGGAGTTTAAGACATAGTAACAAAATAACGGCCGTGCGGGGTGGGAGTTTGAGACATAGTAACAAAATAACGGCCGTGCGGGGTGGAGGATTTTTAGACATAGTAACAAAATAACAGCCGTGCGGGAAGAAGCATGGCTGTTATGAGGGGCCTCGACGGTCAGTTGGTGGTTAGTAGACGGTCTGTTGGCGGTCAGTCGGTGGCGGTACGGCGGCAGCTGTTGAGCAGGTCGGCCTTGCCCTCGTTCACCAGCTTGAGGATCAGTTCGCCGAAGAGGGTGTTCTGCCAGGCAAACCAGGGACGGGTGTAGTGGCGTGCATCGTCTTTGTTGAACGACTCGTGTATCATGCCCGTGCCGGCATCGGTGTTCATCAGCATCTCGATGCACGCCTTGATCTCCTTATCGTCGGTAGCGGTGAAGGCTCTCATGATGATGCTCATGGGCCAGGGCATGTCGTATCCGATGTGTGGACCGCCGATGCCCTCGCCGGCCTTGCCGCGGAAGAAGTAGGGATTGTCTTCGCTCCACACAAAGCGGCGGGTGTTCTGGTAGATGGGGTCGTTGGGGTCGACATCGCCGAGGTAGGGCATGGCGAGCAGGCTGGGCACGTTGGCATCGTCCATGAGGAGATGGTTGCCGAAGCCGTCGACCTCAAAGGCATAGATCTTGCCATACTTGGGATGGTCGTAGACGGCATACTGCTGCAGGGCCGTATGCACCTCGTCGGCAAGCATGCGGCACTCACGGGCGAGGTCGTCGCGGTGGTTGACGGCGGTGAGAATCTCGGCCGCCTTGTTGAGGCTCGACACCGCCATGAAGTTGGATGGCACGAGGAAGAGGAAGGTGGTGGCGTCGTCGCTGGGGCGGAACACCGAGGCGATGAGCCCCACCGGCTTCACGGGTGCGCCCCATCCGCCGTTGCTCACGGTGTCGAAGGCACGGTCGGTCACGCGGGTGAAGCTGTATGGGCCGCGGTCGGTCTTGCGCTGCTGCTCGCGGAAGGTATTGAGCACGTTGCCGATGGCCTTGATCCATTCGTCGCCGAAGATGCTGGTGTCGCCGGTGGCCTTCCAGTATTCGTAGGCCAGGCGGAGCGGGTAGCAGAGCGAGTCGATCTCATACTTGCGCTCATGCAGTTCGGGTTTCATGTCGGTGGCATCGTGCATCCACCCGCCGTTGGGGTCGGGGTAGCGGTTGAAGGCATTGGCGTAGGGGTCGAAGACGATGTTCCTGAACTGGCGCATGATCACACCGGCAATCATCTTCTTGAGATACTTGTCTTTGTTGGCAAACTGCACATAGGGAAACACCTGTGCCCCCGAGTCTCTGCCCCACATGGCATGGATGTCGCCGGTGTAGACAAAGGTGTCGGGCGTGCCGTCGGCAGCCTCTTCATAGTGTACGGTGGTGTCGAGGGTGTTGGGGAAACAGTTCTCGAACATCCAGGCCAGGTAGGGCATGTCTTTGAGGAGGCGCTTCACGCGCCTGATCTCGCGTTCGATGGCCTCCGAGCGGAACAGGCGGTCGGCCTCGGGCGGCCTTTTCGACACATAGCGTGTGCTCACGGCTGCCAGCTCGATGTAGTCGTTGCCAAACTCCTTCTGGTCTCTCGATGCCTGTGCATGGCATGGCGCCATGCCCAGGGCGAGGAGACTGCATATACATAATACGTTTCTCGTGATGTTGTTCATGTTGATAGTGGTGTGATTAGTGACACTCAGGTTTCTTTATCTCTTAGGTTTTTGTTGATCGCTGGTCAGCGAGTAGGGGGCATCGGCCTTGTCGGTGCCGCGCTGCAGGTTGGGCTGCTCGGACATCTCAAACTCGATGCGCCCGCCTATGAGCAGGTCGCTGTGGTCGAAATAGTTGCGTGTGTAGCTGTTGCCGTTGCGTCGCACGCTGTTCACATATACACGGTGGGAGGCGTTGTCACGGGCCTCGATGGTAAGCGTGTTGCCGCCGGGCAAGTGGATCTGCGCCTTGTCGAAGAGTGGCGAGCCCATGGCATACTGTCCAGTGGCCGGGGCCACAGGGTAAAAGCCCAGCGCCGAGAACACATACCAGGCTGAGGTCTGCCCGTTGTCCTCGTCGCCGCAGAGTCCGTCGGGGGCGTTCTGATAGAGCCGCCACGCATGAGCGCCAGGTAGTCGAGTTTGGCCGACAGTCGGGCCGTGCGCAGCATGGGCTTGCCCTGCCGGTCTTGTATGCGCACATCGTCGATGATGATGCGGTTGAGGAATCCCAGGTCCACACGCCCCACCTCCACCTTTGTGCCCAGCTTGCCCGACAACGCCGAGGCCACCGTGGCGCCAATCTGCGACTGCACCGCGGGAATATGCACAAGGATGGTCATTGCCAGATATAGCCCTGCGAGGGTCCAGATCAAGGCATTGATGGTTTGCTTCGTCTTTTTCAATGTGCCTGCAAAGTTATGAAAATAAAGTTGAAATGCGGTTGCAAGCCACGTATTTTAAGTATAATAAATATTTTATATGTAGACTCTCTCGCTGTGCCCACAGGGGTGGACGATGCTTCTTAGCCATCGCCGGTGCCGTGGTGTGCAGCCTGCGCACATGCTGTCATACCATGCCTGGGGCTGCGGGGAAGGGTAGTGGGGGAGGGACGGCCTGTGTGCAAACAGCCTTTGCTTCTACTCGAACTACCCGCTGCTTCTACTCGAACTACCCGCTGCTTCTACTCGAACTACCCACAGCTTCGAGTCGATATAAACTCAGCTATGAGCCTAGTCGCACCTTGGGAAGCGTGTGCAGCGAGTGGGGCAGCAGCGTTATCGTGGCAGGGGCAAGCCCTTGTGTGGTGCCGGGTGTATGGAAAAGCCCTGCCGGCCATCCCCCGCCCGCTTGGGGCACGAGGGATGGGCGACAGGGCTCAACCCTTCGGCATCGGCCATGTGACGACGTTTGATGCTGAAGAGTGGGGCACATGGTGCCGTTGTCTTTGCCGACCCGAATGCCGTGGCCTACTTTTTCATCATCTCTTCCACCGCGCGTTGCAGTTGACGGTCGTTGCCCGTGAGGTAATCTTCGGGTGTGTTGTAGACCTCGATGTCGGGAACGAGCGGTGTGTTCTCGGCAAACTTCCCGTTCATATATCTACATCCCACCTGTGGTATTCCAAACACTACATTGGGGTTGATGAGCGACTCCCACCACACGGCCGTCATCGTGCCCGCCACTGGGGTGCCGATGACCTTGCCAATGCCCAATTCTTTATAGATGGAGGGGAAGCCGTGCCCGTTGCTGTAATCGTCCTCGCAAACCAGAACGCACGACGGTTTGGTCCACTTGTTCCATGGGTCAACGCCGATGACTTGTCCATGGGGGATGAAAGTCTGATATTGCTTCCCCGAAAGCAATGTGCAGAGGTCGTCGTGCAGCCAGCCACCACCGTTATGCCTTATATCCACCACCACAGCATCGCGGTTGCGGTTTTTGTCGCTGAGCAGCTCGCTGAACACGGTTCTGAAGCTCTCGCTGTTCATGGCCCTGACGTGTACATAGGCAATGCGTCCATGCGATAGGCTGTCTACCATACTGCGGTTGCGGTCTACCCAACGCTTGTATAGCAGGTCGTTCTGGGCGGCAATACTGATGCCCTTTACCGTTACATCAAACCGCTTGTGCTTGGCGGGGTGGTACACCGTCACCATGATGGGCTTGCCCACCTTGCCGTCGAGCAGCTGCGTGTAGACCTTGCCGCGGAGGACAGGCTGCCCGTCGATCTTCTCGATGATACAGCCCTTGTCCACACCGGTGTTCTTCATGGCAAATGGCCCGCGCCTGATGACCTCCTCTATGCGCAGTCCGTCACCGTCATAGGTGTTGTCGAAAAACAGTCCGAGAGCGGCAGTGGTGAGTGCCGGCCCGCCGGCATTGTAGCTGGCGCCGGTGTGCGAGGCATTCAGCTCGCCGAGCATCTCGCTGAGCATCTCACAGAAGTCATATTCGTTGTTGATGTAGGGGAGGAACCTGCGGTAGTTCTCACCATAAGCATCCCAGTCTACCCCGTGCAGACCGGGGTCGTAGAACTTGTCTTTCACCTGCTGCCACACATGGTTGAACATATATTCACGTTCTTTGTAGGGCTTGTAGTTGAAGCGTGCCTCAAACTCTATGTTCTTCACAGAGTTGGTTTCTATATTTATCTTCTTGATCATCTGGTTGGTGCAGACATACAGATTCTTGCATCCCTTGTCTGCCAGCAGCTGTCCTTGTCCCACTCCTTTCATCACCAACTTGGTGCTGTTGTCCTTAAAGTCGTGTTTCCATAAGTCGAAATCTCCCTCGAAGGCCGACAGGTAATAGAGCACATTGCCATCGTCGCTGAGCGCCATGTCGCCCAGTCGCGATGAGTTTACGGTGAGACGAATTATCCGGTCATTACAGTTTTCAAGGTCGAGGGTCACGGGCTTCACCTTCTTGACGACGACCTTGTCTTTGTTCTTACCCTTGCCCTGGGCTGTGGTGGTGTCCTTATCCTGTTCCTCCTGGTGTGCTGCATCGTATAGGGCCCTTTCCTCCTTGGTCATTCTGAATTTCTCATATTCGTCCAGGTCGAAGAACATGATGTAGGCATCGTCTTCGGTGCCCCAGCTGCCATGGCTGCGGTACCCGGCCCGGTCGCTTGCAAAGAGCATGGCCTTGCCTCCCATGACCCATTTGCCGTTGCCGTCGTTATATCCGCTTTGGGTGAGATTGCGCACGGCTTCATCGTCATCTGTGCTGACGAGGGCTATGTCTTGGCTGTTCCATCCGCCTTGGCCTATGTAGCTGCAGATGATGTGTTTGCTGTCGGGGCTCCACTCGTACCACACGTCGCCGTCAGAATAAGAGTACATATACTTGCCGTCCATCAGCACTTTTCGCTTCTCGCCCTTTGCATCTACCGTACACAGCGTGCCCCGGTTTTCAAGATAAGCTATGGTCTTTCCGTCAGGGCTATATTTGGGTAGCTGCGAAGTGGAGGTCGACTTCACCACCTGCAGCTCTTCCAGGTCGGTGGCATAGGCAAACTGATTCTGCTTCTTGTCTTTGATGAAGGTGCGGTATATCTGCCATAACCCGCCACGTTCTGCGGCATAGACGATAGACCTGCCGTCTGGCGAAAAATCGATGTTGCGTTCCTGTTCTGGTGTGTCGGTCACCTGCTTGGTGGTCTTGTAGTCTATGCTTGTCACATAAACATCGCCATGCAGCACAAATCCGATCTCCTTGCCGTTGGGTGAAAGCACTATTTCTGTGGCACCGCGGGTCTTGATCTGTCGTTCCAGGTCAATGTCGTTGCGGTCGGCGGCAATGCTTACTTCCAGCTTTTGTGGCTCGCCGTCGTGTCTCTGTACATAGATTTCGCCATTGTAGCCATAGCATAGCGTGCCGTCGTTGGCCACCGACAGGCATCGCACGGGGTTGCCCTTGAAATGTGTCAGCTGTGTGGCCTTTTCGCTGCTGAGGTCACGTCTGTACACATTAAACGTCCCGTCGCGTTCGCTGAGATAGTAGAACGATGTGCCGTCGGCCGCCCAGCGCGGTGTACGGTCTTCGCCGCCAAACGTGGTGAGCTTGGTGTAGCTACTGCCTTTCTTGAGCCAAATGTCGCGGGTGATAGGCGAAAGGTGGTGCTTCCTGAACGGGTCTTCATATCCTTTTTTGTCATGGTAGAGTATGTCACCGGCATTGTTGATGCTCAGGTCTTCCATGTTGACCACCGAGAAAAGCCTTGGGCGACTGCCTGCCAGGTCTACTTCGTAAATCTGCGGAAACTGGTTGTTGGCAAAATAAATGGACTGGGCATCGGGCATGACGGCCGCACTGAACAACACATGCTCGCTGTCTTTCCACGCCACAGGTCTTTCGGCCGCGCTGCTGGTTGTGAGCCGTCGTGGCTCTCCGCCGTCGCGGTCGATCACATAGACATCGAGGCTGCCCTCGCGGGTAGACCCGAAGGCAATCTTCTTGCCGTCCGGGCTCCACACCGGGTACGAGTCGTAGGCCGCATTGGAGGTGAGCTGCCGCGCTGCTCCCCCCGATGCGGGCACTGAGAAAAGGTCTCCTTTATATGAGAAGACCACAGTCTGCCCATCCGGCGAGATGGCATTGTAGCGCATCCATAACGGATGCTGCTGTGCTGCACCATGGAGTGAGACCGACAAAAAAGCGAATGTAAGAATCAATTTCATGTTTGTTATCAAATATTTTATGACGTACCTCTATCTCACAACCTTGTAGCAGCGTGCTCCCTGCCTCACGACATATACGCCATGGGCGGGCAGCTGCCCGATGGAGAAAACGCGCGACTCCAGGCTCATCACCCGGCGTCCTGTGGTGTCGTACACCTCCACCCGGATATTGTCTGTCCTGCTGATGGGTGCTACGGCGGTGAGCACCTTGGCATCCATCGTTGGCGCAATGGTGATGCTGCCATTGCTCAGGGTGAGGATGGCCCCGTTGTAGTTGTCGGCCACACCATTCCAGTGGCGTATCAGCCGCCAGTCGGTGTCTTGTGCGTCCTTGGATGCCATGTATATGGTGTATTCGCCATCCGGCGCACCCGTCGGCACGGGGTAGTCGCCATAGAGCGAGCCGATGTCGCGGCGCTCGTAGGTGGGCACGGGTGCCGAGGCCGCTATGGTTGTCTGTGCGATGATGTACCGGTGGACGGGGTTTTCCATGATGATGGCAATGTCTCCCACGAAGGGCACGCCCCCGCGGTTGATGATCTTGTCGCCCGTGAATGAGAGCTTCTTTCCAAGCCTGCTGGCATTGAACGGATTGTCCATGCAGATGTGCGACTCATGGTTGGTGACTTTGCTGGGGTTGATTCCGACCACCATGTCTTGGTAAGAGGCATACGACCTACTGGTGCCCGAGGGATTCAGCAGGGCGATGTCGTAATAGCCGTCGCTCTCGCCGCTCCATCCCCAGTTTACATACACCAGGCCTTGCTCATTGTAACCACACAGCACAAAGGCATGCCCGCCTGTATTCACATCGGTTCCGGTGTAGTAGATGGGTCGCTTGGCATTGAGCTCGCCATATACCATGCGCATCCAGTCGTGGGCAGAGAAAAACTCGCGTGCAAAGAGATTGGCATTGCTGTCGTAACCGAAATATTTCACCAAGGCTTCGCGGGCCTCGCGCGAGAAAGCGCTGCTGAAGTGCTTGGAGTATTGCATGCTCACCGCCACTCCGCTATGATACATCAGGGTCGACACGGCTTCGGCCTGCCCGTCGGTCCACTGTCTGTTCCTGTAGTCGGGAAGCATGTCGTCCCACTGGTAGGTCGTGTTAGAGAAGTCGACGGTGATGTTATAACCTTTTCCAGGCTCGTCGGGTGAGGTGAAGCCATAGGTGTTAGCGCCACTTCCCTTGTCAGGATACTTGTAGTAGCGCATGACCTGCGACATGGCCGTGGCCACGCATCCGGTGATATAATGACTGCCGTCACTCGTGGTGGGGCATTGGTTGTTATAGGGTACTCCTTGGTCCCAGTGGGTAGCTAAGAACGGTGCTACGCTTGCCGCGTAACCATAGCTTGCCGGGGAGGTTTGCTCTGACGCGGCGCTATTGGTGGCGGCCATCTTGACCGCCGAGACATACCATGCCAGCCCGTTCTTGATACCCTCGAAGCGGGTCGGCGAGTAGCCCAGGACCATGGGCAGCGAGGCGTCGCGCCCCACGAGGGCAAAACCGTCTTGGTCGTTGCCGATGACCAGCAGTTCGTCCAGGTCTTCTAAAACCGCCATGCGCTCTTCGGCCGTAGGGCCTGAGGCTCTTGTTGACGGGCAGCATAACACATCTGCTGCAGCCTGTTTCATGATTGATAAGCTGCGTTGCTGGGCCTGGGCCAGCAACGAAAAAAGGGCTGTGATGCCAAGCAGTATAATTCTTTGCATGATACTTTCATTTTATTTTAATGGTTCATACGTACACTCCTTCAGGCCGTCGTGGGTGCTGAATAGATTGATAGCATATAGTAGATAGAAACGAGAAGCGTCAGGGCGTCAGCCGGTGGGCCGACGCCCTAACGCTTGTATGTATATGGCTCAGTGGGTTGTCGCGTCAGTTGAGCAGGTAGATGGTCTCGTCATTCCATCCCCACCAGCCATAGTTGGGGGCATACCAGAAGAAGTTCAGATAGAACGCCTCTTCCTTTGGGTCATACTGTCCTGCATAGCCCGATACCTTCTCGATGTCTGCATCGGTGTACAGCTTGCTGGCATCACCGTTCCAGTTGCCTACCACATAGAGCATCACCAGGTCGCCTGCATTGCTGATGTCAGCGTAGGCCGGTTGTGGGTATACATAGACCTCATTCTTATCGTCGACGACCATCTCCACCGGCTGGAAGGCGTTGCCGTTTCGGTCTTTCAGTGGGATGAGGAGTTTGTAATGCCTGTTGCCCGATTCCAGCACCGTGATATCGTTCCAGGTATTGCCAAACCATTTCGACTGATAGTCGGCCTTGTGTACCTTGTAGTGTTCCAGCACATAGGTTGCGGAGGTCACCCCATAGTGCGAGGCGTTTTCGGGTGCCACGGCGATGACCGCCGTTTGTGTGGTGGCCTCAGGGGTGTCAAACGGTATGTCTACTGTTTTGTTCTTCTCGCCCGCGGCGAAATCCACCTTGTCGGGCAATTTGATGCTTGGGTTGTCACTTGTCAGTTTCACGCTCTCTGCCGCATCGGTGTTGGTGCGCTGCAGCTTGATCTGAAAGGTCAGCGGGTCATCGCCTTGAAAGCCCAGCACCGTGTGAGTCTGCCCCACGATATAGGCATTTCCGCCTTCTCCTTTCTGGGCTGGTTGATAATCATATTCATCGGTGCATCCGGCAAATGTCACTGCAGTGGCTACCATGCCGAATGCGATAAACTTATTCATTGATTTCATAACGACTCTTGTTAATGTTGTATTTTGGCTGCGCAGCCACACCCCGAATTGTGTAGCGGACTATCGCTGCGCAGCATTTGTTTTTGTCTCATCTTAGTTCTCCACCCAGGGTGTGTATAGGCCTGATGGGTCGGGGTTGTTCTGGTCGAGCAGTGCGGGATTCGACATCAGCTCTTGGTCTACGATCACGAAGTTCATCCATGCCGGTCGTCCTTGGGTGTTGAGCCGCTCGTTGGGTTCAAAGTTGGTGCCGGGGTACCCACGTGTCACGGCATAGCCGAGGCGCTTGACATCGAAGAACGTCTGTCCCTCGCCCCAGAGCTCGATGCGCTTCTGGAAGACGATCTCCTCGATGACGGCCTCTTGTGCGGTAGCCGTGCATTCATAGTTGCTGTTGCGGGTTTTCATAAACTCCTCCAGCAGTCGCTTGCCACGTGCCACATCCTGATGGGCGGCGGCTTCGGCCTCGATGAAGTACATCTCTTCTACCCTCATGAAAGGATAGGCTGAGGCTTCGCCAATCTTGAAGTTGACGTCGTTGCCCGCATTGGGGCGAAACTTCACGGAGGCATAGTCGGGAAGCGACTGTTTGTATTCGGGCTTCAGGAATGGCACCTGGTCATAGAGTGGCGACCCGGCAGGAGCCTTGAACTCGAGCTTGCGCCAGTCGCTGTTGCTGATGCGGTCGTACACACGTCTTCCGATGAGTTGGAACGCGCCTTTGCGGGCATAGCCATACTTGGTCTCGTTGCACATCCATGATGTCCAGTTGAGCCATTCATAGTCCAGACCGCTGTCTTGGTCGGTGTATTGCACACCCCACATCCACTTTCCTATCTGGTTGAAACCGGTGGCCACGTTGAGGCAGTCGTCTTTGGTCATCGGCTGCAGTCCACTCTCGTTGATGGCCTTGCGGGCAAACTTCTCGGCTTTGTCATACTCTCCGGTCCACATATAGAGTCGTGCCCTCAGACCGTCTACGCAGGCGAGGTCTGGGAATGTCTTTCCACGGGTGTCTGTAAGATAGGGCAAAAACTTCTCAGCCTGCTCCAGGTCAGTGGCGATAAACTTCACCATATCTTCCTTGGTGGCCCTTGGATTGTTTCTCGCCTGGTCTTCTGTCATGCCTTCTTTGATAATAGGCACCGTGAGTCCTGTGATGTCGCGCCCCGTGCTGCTCATGGGCCGGGTCTTGTCGTTGGGCAGAAACTCGTACATCCGTGCCATGTCCAGATAGATCATGGCTCTATTTGCGTATGCCACGCCCAGGGCTGCCTTCTGGGCATCGGTAGATTTCTCTGGGTCGACCAGTGAGATGACATTGTTGGTGGCCAGCACATACTTATACTGCATCTCCCACACAAACTGTGTCACCATCCACGGGGCTCCGATATCCGTACACTCTGACCACCACCAGAACCAGTCCCAGTCGCGGTTAGACAGGGTGGCAAGGTCTTCGGTCATCACGTCTCGGATGTGCATGATGGCCCCCAGGCCCCACGAATAAGAGTAATTGTCGTTATAGATGGTCTTTGCCATCGTAGGGATGGCACTCAACAAATACTCTGTGGCATCAGGAGAACCTTTGAGTTGTCCTTGTGTGGCAACATCGGTGGGGAACGTTTCTTCTATGCAACTGCCCAGAGACCATACCCCACAGACCATGGCCCCGACTAAGACAGCTTTCTTAAATATCTTTTTCATAGTAGACAAATCTTATGATGGATTACATTTTTAGAAAGTTAAGGATATGCCTCCGGAAATGGTCCGGCTCTGCGAGTAGTTCACTGCGCTTGAGCCACCCCAGATGTTCTGTCGTGGGTCTAGCCCTTGTCGCTTGGACCACAGGAACAGGTTGTCGCCAACAACATACAGGCGTATGCTCTCCAGGCCAAACCGCGTCATGAGCTGCTTGGGCAGTGTGTACCCTAGGGTGATGTTCTGCAAACAGAGGTAGCTGCCGCTGGTGAGGAACCGGTCGGAGAACCGGTTGGCGTTCACGTCGTTGTACATGATGCGTGGAATGTCGGAGTTGGGGTTGGTCTTTGTCCAGGCCTTTTCCATGTCGGCATGTATCTGGCCGCCACGGTTCATGTTCATCGATCCGGCATAGCCACCGTCATAGACCTTGCCGCCCAACTGGTAAGAGAAGTCGACCGAGAAGTCGAACCCATAGAGGTTCAGGCTGGTACCGAAACCTCCGTAGGCGTCGGGCAGGGCGGTGCCACAGTCATAGTATGAGGCCTCGCCGCCATTGGTGGTGGTCTCCACCCGTTCCACGATATCGTGGCCGGCAGCGTCTTTCACGCGCATGCCCTTGTCGTCTACCTTGTAAACGTCTTTATAATAGAGGGCCTCGCCTGTCTCTTTGTTCACTCCGGCATACTTGAACATGCGCCAGGTGTAGATGGGCAGGCCTTCGCCATAGAAATAGTTTCCCGAGTTGTAGCCTTCTACCCCGCCCATGGCAGTGCGTTTTACGGCATTTGCCAGGCGTGTGATCTTGTTCTTATATGCGGTGAAGTTGGCTTTCAGCGACCATACAATGGCTTTGGTGCGCACGATGTCTCCATGCAGGTCTATCTCTATGCCGCTGTTGCGCATGTCGCCCACGTTGGCCCAGTAGCCTTTGAATCCGAACGAGCCGGGCAGGGTAAACCATGAGAGCATGTCAGAGGTCTTGCGATAGAAATACTCTATGTCGCCACCGAAACGCTCTTTCCACAACGAGAACTCAATGCCGGCATTGAAGTTTCCACCCTTCTCCCAGGTCAGGTTACTGTTGCCCAGGAGATTGGGAGTCAAAGATACAGACCCGTTGGAGTTCTCTATATTATATAAGGTGGTGTAACGATAGTTGCCGATGTTGTCATTGCCTTGCTCTCCATACGAGAACTTCAGCTTCAGAAGGTCTACGTCGTCGATGTCAAACCATTTCTCCTTGTCGATGAGCCATGCTCCACCAAACGACCAGAAGTTTCCCCAGCGGTGTGAGGGGTCGAACCGCGAGGAGGCGTCGCGACGGTAAGAGAACGAACCGAAATATTTGTTGTCGTAGTTGTATTGCAGCCTGCCAAACCATCCCTCTGTGTTATAGTCTTTTGCATACGAGTCGCTTTGTCCGAGCTGCACGGCTCCGGCCAGTTCCGTGACATCATTCGACATGGTGCGCATCTTGTCGGCTTCGAGGTATTCGTAGTGGCTCCTGAAATATTCGTGGCCTATCATGACGTCTGCATCGTGCTTGTCGAAGACATGATGCCAGTTGAGCAGTTGCTGGAAGTTGTAAGTCCATGTGCGGTCGTGGCTCTTGTACACGTGTCCTTTCTGTGCTGCCGACTGTCCGAACCACGGGTTATTGGTCGTGGTGCCGCGATACTCGCCGAGCAAGGCACTGTTGGTAGAGGTAAACTTGAAGTCTTCCAGAAATCTCACCTCTGCCGTACCGGCTGCCGTAGCATTGTGTCCCACACCTCCCTTATGGTTGATGAGGTTCTCGCTCAGGGGGTTGGCATTCTTCATGAACGGCCTGATGACTCCCAGCTCGGTGCCTTCACCATAGTCGTAGGCCGGCAGGCCGGTGTTTTGGTTGATGATAATGTTTCCATTGCCGTCGCGCAGGTACAGCGGATATATCGGCGCGAGCTGTGTCATGGCGAAGATATTGTTGGGCGACCCGCCTAAGCCCTCGTCTGGCAGCTCGTTCACCTTGTAGTGGGCATAGCTGAAGTTGCCTGTCAGCTTGAGCCAAGAATACATCTGGAAATCGCTCTTCAGGCGTGACGAGAACCGCTTGTAGTCTGAGCCGGGTGTGATACCCTCTATCTTCAGATAACTGGCCGACCCGAAGAACGCGCTTTTTTCTGTGCTGGCGTTGGCCGTGAACGAGTATTCCTGACGCATGCCGGTGCGGTATGCCGCGTCGATCCAGTCGTCGGGTATCAGCGTGTATTGCTTGCCGTTGTGCTCCACCACACGTCCCAGGGTGGCATTGGGGTTGAGCTTGCCATTGTCTCCGATGAGCATCTCGCCCTCTGGCACAGTATATACATTGTACATCAAGCCGTAAGCGTTGTTGGCCGTGAGGTTCTCGTTGGCGAATCCCATGGCGCGGTTGGCATCATACCCCATTTTGTCGATGGCGTAGTTGTACAATCCTTTGTACCACATCTCATAGTATCCTGCCGGGTTGCTGATATACTTGTAGTCGGGTACCTGCCGGGAGGTTGCTCCCCATTTGGCATCCACCGTAATCGAGGTATGGTCTTTGCGGCCGTTTTTGGTGGTGATCAGAATGACGCCGTTGGCACCACGGGCACCATACAAGGCTGCCGAGGCGGCATCCTTCAAGATGGTCTGGCTCTCGATGTCCTGCGGGTTGATCAGGTTGATATTGCCGTCATAGGGTGCGCCGTCCAGGATGATCAGTGGGCTGTTGCCGGCGTTGATCGAGCTGATGCCTCTGATGCGGATGGCAGAGGTGCTGCCCGGCTGTCCTGAGCCGTTGGCCATTTGCACACCTGCCACCTTTCCTTTCATGGCCTCAATAGGGTTGGTCACTTGTGTCTTGGTGAGTTCCTTACTGTCCAGCACTGCCGCTGCGCCTGTGAATGCCGACTTCTTTGCCGTGCCGTAAGCCACTACAAGCACTTCATCCAAACCCTTGGTAACAGGTGTGAGCACCACCTTCATGCTGTTCTTGGCGGTGACATCCACCGGGTCCATACCCACATACGACACCCGAAGCTGTGTCTTGCCTTTAGGTAAGGTCACGCTGAAATGGCCTTCCAAGTCTGTCACTGCGCCTACACTACTGCCTATTACCTGCACTGTTGCTCCGATGACGGGCTCTCCATCGTCTGATGAAATCACCGTACCGGTAATCGCCGATTGGGCTAAAGCTACTCCTGTGGATGCAAGAGTGGAGAGCATTACCAAAATTAGTTTTCTTCTCATAGATTTAATTATAACATTGGTTAAACAGTTGTCATTAGGTGTTTTACAAGATGTCACAAAATTAATAGACAATAGTATAACAAACAAAATTTTTGGGATAAAATTTTGTTAAAAGGCGCAAATGGGTTTCCTTTTGGGGTATTATACCCGCATGAGGTCGCTCATCACCGTGTTGCTCACCAGGATGCCCGCCCTCGACAGGTGGAGCCTGTTGCCGTCGTGCAACAGCAGTCCGTCGGCCAGATGTGGTGCGGCATCGGCCAGCAGGGTGGCGCGGTAGGGCCCGGGCACGTCGTCAAGGCTGATGCCCTCGCGGGTTCGCAGGGCTGTGGTGACAAGGTCGTTGAGGCGTGTGTCGTCGTCGAGCAATTCGGTCTCTCGTGGCAGCGTGCCTTCCTCGATGGCCTTCATGTATCGGCCGATGTCGTCGACGTTCCACTGCCGTGAGCGCAGGTCGTAAGAGTGGGCCGAGGCCCCCAGGCCGATGTAGGGCACGTTGTGCCAGTAGCTGGCGTTGTGGCGGCTGCGGCGTCCGGGGCGTGCGAAGTTGCTGATCTCATAGTGCTCATAGCCCGCCGCCGTGAGTCGGTCGGCCATCATCTCATACATCGTGCGGCTCGTCTCCTCGTCAATCTCCTCCACCTTACCTTTCTCCAGCCAGCTGTATAGCGGCGTGCCCTCCTCGTACATCAGGCTGTAGGCCGACAGATGCTCGGGGTTCAAGGCAATGGCATGATGCAGGTCGTCGGCCCACTCGCCGAGCGTCTGCTTCGGAAATCCGAACATCAGGTCGATGCTGATGTTGTCGATGCCGTCGTGGCGCAGGATGTCTACCGCCTCGTCGACCTCACGGGCGGTGTGGCGACGGCGCAGGAAGCGCAGCCGCTCGTCTGAGAAGGTCTGCGCACCCATGCTCACCCGGTTGACGGGCAGACCGAGGAACATGCCGGGCCTCACGTCGTCGGGGTTGCACTCCACGGTCACCTCGGCATCGTCGCTCACCGCATATACCTTATATATATAGGTGAAGAGCTGCTCCAAGAGGGCGTGGCTCAACTGGCTGGGCGTGCCGCCACCCAGGTAGATGGTGCCGATGGGCGGACGCTCGGGCAGCAGCTCCATCTCGCCGCACAGTGCCTGCACATAGCGGTGGTGCAGGTGAGGCTGGGTGGTGGAATAGAAGCCGCAGTAGATGCAGCGGCTGGCACAGAAGGGAATATGGATATAGAGTCCGGTCGTCATGGAATGAAATGTGGGGGCAAAAGTACTAATTAGTTTTAAAATAATGTAGATTTACGGTCCAAACTTTTGAAGTTTAGTGGTTTTTCTTTATCTTTAGCATCGATTTGGAGGCAGCTCCTAACCTTAACGAACGTATTTTATTACTAACACTTTAAATCTTTTGATATGAGAGTATATCAGACCAACGAGATCAAGAACATTGCCTTGCTTGGCAGTGCGGGTAGCGGCAAGACCACCCTTGCCGAGAGTATGCTGTTTGAAGCCGGAGTCATCAAGCGTCGCGGTACAGTGGAAGGAAAGAATACCGTGAGCGACTATTTCCCTGTGGAACTGGAGTATGGCTATTCGGTCTTCCCCACCGTGTTCCATGTGGAGTGGAACAACAAGAAGCTGAACATCATCGATTGCCCGGGTTCAGACGACTTTGTAGGAGGCGCAATCACTTCGTTGAACGTTACCGACCAGGCGGTGATCCTCATCAACGGTCAGTACGGGCCTGAGGTAGGCACCCAGAACGCGTTCAGATATACCGACAAGCTCAAGAAGCCCGTCATCTTCCTCGTCAACCAGCTCGACTCTGACAAGTGCGACTTCGACAATATCATCGCCACGATGCAGGAGATCTACGGCTCGAAGTGTGTGCAGATACAGTATCCGCTGGAGACCGGGCCCAATTTCAACAGCCTCATCGACGTGCTCATCATGAAGAAACTGACGTGGGGTGCCGACGGTGGCGCACCCACACGCGAGGACATCCCCGCCGAGGAGATGGACAAGGCCATGGAGCTGCACAAGGCGCTGGTGGAGGCTGCCGCCGAGAACGACGACGCGTTGATGGAGAAGTTCTTCGAGAGCGAGACGCTCACCGAAGACGAGATGCGCGAGGGCATCCGCAAGGGCCTCGTCACCCGCAGCATCTTCCCCGTGTTCTGCGTCGATGCCCATAAGGACATGGGCGTGCAACGTCTCATGGAGTTTCTGGGTAACGTGGTGCCCTTCGTGAGCGAGATGCCCAAGGTGCGCAACACCCGCGGCGAGGAGGTCGACCCGACGAGCGACGGCGTGGAGAGCCTCTATTTCTTCAAGACCGGCATGGAGCCCCACATCGGCGAGGTGTCGTACTTCAAGGTGATGAGTGGCAGCGTGAAGCCCGGCGACGACCTGAGCAATGCCGACCGTGGCTCCAAGGAGCGTATCGGACAGATCTACGCGTGCGCCGGAGCCAACCGCGTGGCCGTAGACCAGCTCAACGCCGGCGACATCGGCTGCACCGTGAAGCTCAAGGACGTGAAGACGGGCAACACCCTCAACGGCAAGGGCTCGGAGCAGCGCTTCGACTTCATCAAATATCCCAACTCCAAGTACAGCCGCGCCGTCAAGGCCAGCAACCCGCAGGAGATGGAGAAGCTCATGGCCGCCCTGCTCAAGATGCGCCAGGAAGACCCCACATGGGTGGTGGAGCAGAGCAAGGAACTGCGCCAGACCATCGTCCACGGACAGGGCGAGTTCCACCTGCGCACGCTGAAGTGGCGCCTGGAGAACAACGAGAAGCTGAACGTGACCTTCGACGAGCCCAAGATTCCCTACCGCGAGACCATCACCAAGAAGGCCAAGGCCGAATACCGCCACAAGAAACAGAGCGGTGGCGCCGGACAGTTTGGCGAGGTACACCTCATCGTGGAGCCCTATGCCGAGGGCATGCCCGACCCGGTGACCTACAGCTTCGGCGGACAGGAGTTCAAGATGAATATCAAGTCGAAGGAAGAGAAAGAGATGCCGTGGGGCGGAAAGCTCGTCTTCATCAACTCTGTGGTGGGTGGTGCCATCGACCTGCGGTTCATGCCCGCCATCCTCAAGGGTGTGATGGACTGCATGGAGCGCGGACCGCTCACAGGCAGCTATGCCCGCGACGTGCGCGTGGTGGTGTACGACGGAAAGATGCATCCCGTAGACTCCAACGAGCTCTCGTTCACGCTGGCCGCCCGCCATGCGTTCTCCGACGCCTTCAAGGCTGCCGGCCCCAAGATCCTGGAGCCCATCTACGACCTCGAGGTGTATGTGCCCTCCGACTATATGGGCGACGTGATGAGCGACCTTCAGGGTCGCCGTGCCATCATCATGGGCATGGACGCCGAGGCAGGATACCAGAAACTGGCCGCTAAGATACCCTTGAAGGAACTGTCAAACTACAGCGTAGCCCTCAGCTCGCTTACCGGTGGACGTGCCAGCTTCACCACCAAGTTTGCCAGCTACGAACTTGTTCCGAACGACATACAACAAGCTCTCATTGCCGAACACGAGGCCGAAATGGCCGAGGAGGAGGCTTGATAAACTACCTTATCACTGTTCAGCCCCCGTACTTCCTTGGCGGAAGTACGGGGGTTTGTGTTGTTTTGTGGTATCATATATGCAATCAGATATGCCTTCAAGCGTTAATTATAGTAAACAGTCGATAAACTATTAACATTTGAATGTTAATGAATTAAGTTTTTCCTTATCTTTGCCCACATGAAGCAGAAAACCATTTGGACCATCTCTATCATCATGGGCGTGGCGTTCGTGATCTTGCTTGGCCTTCAGCTGACCTACATACGGTCGATGGCCAACATGAAGAAGGAGCAGTTCGACGAAAGCGTGAACCGGGCCCTCTACCAGGCCTCGCGCAACCTCGAGCTCAACGAGACGCTGCGCTACCTGGAGAAGGATGTCAACGATACCGAGCGCCGCGCCTTTGTCAAAGACAGCGTGGGTACGCGAACGGGCAACCCCAACGACGGCACCCTGCAGTACTCTCACCAGTACTCGGTGGCCGGCAAAGACGGCGCGGTCTACTCTTCGTTTGAGCTGAAGACCCTGACCACCAAACCCGGCCAGATGCCCAAGGCCATGATCCTCAAGACCGACAAGAACTCAAACTCTGAGGCCAGCAAGTCGCTGCAGGAGATTGTCAAGAACCGTTACGTGTACCAGAAGGCCCTGCTCGACGAGGTGGTGATGAATATGCTCTACTCGGCATCCGAAAAGCCGCTCAAGGAGCGTGTCAACTTCAAGATCCTCGACCAGGACCTCAAGGCCGAGCTCATGAACAACGGCATCAACATTCCCTACCACTTCACCGTCTCCACGCAGGACGGCCGCGAGGTGTATCGCTGTCCCGACTATACCGACGAGGGCATCGAGTACACCTACTCGCAGGTGCTCTTCCGCAACGACCCGGCATCGAAGATGGGCGTGGTGAAGGTCAACTTCCCCGACATCAACAGCTACATCTTCTCCAGTGTGCGCTTCATGATCCCCAGTGTGGTGTTCACCTTCATCCTGCTCATCACCTTCATCTTCACCATCGTGGTGATCTTCAGGCAGAAGCGTTACTCGGAGATCAAGAACGACTTCATCAACAACATGACCCACGAGCTCAAGACGCCCATCGCCAGCATCTCGCTCGCCGCGCAGATGCTCAGCGACGACTCGGTGCCCAAGACCGACAAGATGCTCAAGCATCTCACCAGCGTGGTGAGCGACGAGTCGAAGCGCCTGCGATTCCTGGTCGAGAAGGTGCTGCAGATGTCGATGTTCGACCGCAAGAAGGCCTCGTTCAAGAAGAAGGAGCTCGACCTCAACGAGATGGTCGAGAGCATTGCCAACTCGTTCTCGCTGCGTGTGGAGCACACCGGCGGCAAGATCAACGTAGACGTGGGGGCCATCGACTCGGCCATCTATGTCGACGAGGTGCAGTTCCAGAACGTCATCTTCAACCTCATGGACAACGCCGTGAAGTACCGCAAGCCCGACAAGCCGCTGAACATCACCCTCAAGACCTGGAACGACGACCGCTGGCTTTACCTATCGGTGGAAGACACGGGTATGGGCATGAAGAAAGACAACCTGAAAAAGATCTTCGAGAAGTTCTACCGCGTACACACCGGCAACGTACACGACGTGAAAGGTTTCGGACTCGGACTGGCCTACGTCCGCAAGGTGGTGGAGCTGCACGACGGCGACATCAGGGTGGAGAGCGAGCTCGGCAAGGGCACCACGTTCACCATCAAGCTGCCCGTCATCAAGTCGTGAGGACGGCCGCATGGTCACGATACAATCATTTAAGCATCAAATATTAATTTTTAAAACGATACAGTTATGGACGAAAAAGTGAAGATCCTGCTTTGCGAGGACGATGAGAACCTCGGCACATTGCTTTGTGAATATCTTATTGCCAAAGGCTACGACGCTGTGCTCTGCCCCGACGGCGAGGCTGGCTACAAGGAGTTTACCAAAGACAAGTTCGATATCTGCGTGCTCGACGTGATGATGCCCAAGAAAGACGGCTTCACGCTGGCCCAGGAGATCCGTCAGATCAACTCGCAGGTGCCCATCGTGTTCCTCACCGCCCGTGTGCAGAAGGAAGACGTGCTCGAAGGCTTCGACAAGGGTGCCGACGACTACATCACCAAGCCCTTCTCGATGGAGGAGCTCGTGAAACGTGTGGAGGCCATCCTCCGTCGCGTGCGCGGCAAGAAAAACAAGGAGAGCACGATGTACAAGATCGGCCGCTACACCTTCGACACACAGAAGCAGCTGCTCACCATCGGCGACAAGCAGACCAAGCTCACCACCAAGGAGAACGAGCTCTTGGCCCTGCTCTGCTCGCACACCAACGAGATACTGAAGCGCAACGACGCCCTGCGCACCATCTGGATCGACGACAACTACTTCAACGCCCGCTCCATGGACGTGTATATCACCAAGCTGCGCAAGCATCTGAAGGACGACGACCAGATCGAGATCATCAACATTCACGGCCAGGGCTACAAGCTCATCGTGCCCGACGAGGAGTAACCCTCGGCCCGACCGTTGCCCGGCAGGGCACAGCCAGCAAGCAGCAAGCGTGATGGGACATCCCATCACGCTTGTTTTGCTCATCCACCTGCTACCACGTACAAATCGGGCAGGTGCAGGTTTGGTTGTCGATGTTGTCTTCTGTCACTGGCTATAGACAAGTCCTCTGCAGGCTCGGGATAGTCCCTTGAACTGCATTTCATGCCACGTGCAAGCCACAGCGGCCGCGTGCTTCGAGTCGAAGTACATTCTGCTTCGAGTCGAAGTACATTCTGCTTCGAGTCGAATCACATTCTGCTTCGAGTTGAAGTACAACTTGCTTGGGCTTAATCGATGGCAGCGCGGAGGTGCGCTGGCGATTCCAGAGGTGCCTTTTGGCGGTGCGTCAATAGCCTTGCCGGTGCTTCTCCTGGGCCACATGGCCCACGATGCCGCAGACGATGAGCACGAGGGGGAGGAAGAGCAGGAGATTGTAGTTGGTAAGGCCGAGAAAATAGAAGCCCACGAGCAGCAGCACACCGGCATAGACCAGTGGCACGTCGAAAAACCGATGGCTTTTCGACCAGAAAGCCTTGAACATTGCGCCTATCTTCTTCATTGCACGTGCAAAAGTACGAAGAATTATGCCTGGCTGTCGCAAAATATATGTTAAAAAGGGAAAAAACAAGAGAGGGCAGGGTGGGGTGTGCATATTTTTTTGTACCTTTGCACCCGCAATTTGCAAATTATAATTCATTTATTTACAAAGTAGTATGAATCAATACGAAACCGTTTTCATTTTGACTCCCGTTTTGTCTGATGAACAGATGAAGGAAACGGTCGCTAAATTCACGAAGCTGCTCAAGGACAATGGTGCAGAGATTCTGAATGAAGAGACCTGGGGACTGAAGAAGATGGCCTATGCTATTGACAAGAAATCTACAGGTTTCTATTGCCTCGTAGAGTTCAAAGCAGAGCCATCAGTAGTAGACCGCCTCGAGACCGGCTATCGCCGCGACGAGAAGGTTATTCGTTTTATGACCGTGAAGCTCGACAAGTATGCTGTGGCTTATGCTGAGAAGCGTCGTGCTAAGTGGGCAAAGAAATTGGAGGCATAATTATGGCAGAGAAATCAGAAATCCGTTATTTGACAGCTCCTTCTATCGACACCAAGAAGAAGAAGTATTGCCGTTTCAAGAAGAGCGGCATCAAGTATATCGACTACAAGGATCCTGAGTTCCTCAAGAAGTTCTTGAACGAGCAGGGTAAGATCCTTCCCCGTCGTATCACCGGCACATCTTTGAAGTATCAGCGCCGCGTGGCCCAGGCCGTTAAGCGTGCCCGCCAGATTGCGCTGCTTCCATACGTAACCGACATGATGAAGTAATTGACAGGAGGTAAGCAATGGATATTATACTGAAAGAAGATATCATCGGTCTTGGATACAAGAACGATATCGTGAGTGTAAAGAGCGGCTATGGCCGTAACTATCTCATCCCGAAGGGTAAGGGCGTCATCGCATCTCCCAGCGCACGCAAGGTGCTGGCCGAGAACCTGCGTCAGCAGGCCGGCAAGCTCGCCGCACAGAAGGCTGAGGCCGAGAAGCGCGCCGAGGCTCTGAAGGACGTGGCTCTGGTGATTTCCGCCAAGGTTGCTGCCACAGGTCACCTCTATGGTTCTGTAGGTGCTGCCGCTGTGGCTGAGGAGCTCGCCAAGCTGGGCATCGAGATCGACCGCAAGATCGTCACCATGCGTGACGCTCGCAAGGTGGGCGACTACGAGGCTGTGGTTCACTTCCACAAGGAGGTTGAGGTGAAGGTACCTGTGAAGGTCGTTGCCGAGAACGCTCCCGAGCCCGCTCCCGTGGAGGAGGCTCCCGTAGAGGCTCCTGTTGCCGAGGCTGAAGTGGCCGAGGAGGAGGCTCCTGCAGCTGAGTAAGGCAGATTGGAAATTTTCGAGCTGTAAAGCAAATCAATAGAAAATCCCTTTCACCTGTATGGTGATTGGGATTTTTTTTGGTGTGTCGGGCATGACACTAACCTAACTGGTTCAACTCCAGTCGCAGGTATTTACCGCCAAGCGAAGCGAAAGGCAAGTCGTTGTCAGTAATGTCAAGGATGAAGGAAGCCACGTAGCGAGACCGCCGAGCCTACGGAC
>JBHAFS010000053.1:0-21606 GCA_041856205.1 Prevotella sp. | reverse complement strand
CTTGCTCATCGCAAAATATGGGCATGGGCCTCGCCAGCGAGTCCTATCTTAGAATATCTAGCCTGCGGGAATGTTATCGGGTGGTAAGCCTAAGAAAACCTTACGAAATAAGTATGTTAAAAACACAAGAATATGATGTGAGCCCAGAAAATCCAGTTGGTATGGTTCCCGAAAATGGACAGCCATGGCAAGACATTCGTCCGCTTTCAGGCTGCCGCACGGCAGTTCTTCTGCCTCTGGAGTGCCAGGATGCCAGGCATGGAGGGCCGTAGGGATGTCATGCTTCCAATCGAACCACGGTCTGCTTCGAGTCGAACCACGTTCTGTTTCGAGTCGAATCACGGTCTGTTTCGAGTCGAACCACGTTCTGCTTCGAGTCGAACCACACTTCAGAAAGCATGTGCAGCAAGCACGTGAGCAACGACGCGTTGACAAGAAACGTATCTGATCGGATTGCCACAAGACTGAATTGCCCGTAGAGCAGGACACATCTTTTTCGGCTCGCACAGCCTGGGACCATTATCTCTACCTAGGGCTGGAAAACAAAAATCCCGCTGTCCAGGCGGACAGCGGGATTTCTTATCTTATCTTATCGTGTTGTGTCGATTACTTCACGTAAACCACAGCCAGACGGTTGGAGGTTGTGCCCTGCACGCCCTTGCCGCTAGCCTCGTCGACGATGACGCCGTTGGCCTGCAGATACTTGGCCACCTCGTCGGCACGAGCCTGAGACAGCTTGTCGTTGAGCTCCTTAGAACCCTCGGGAGAGGCGGTACCTACGATCTGTACGTGCTTGCCCGACTTCACACCGTCGAGAGCCTTCTTGGCCTCCTTGGTGAGCGCAGACTTGCCCTGAGCGAAGGTTACGAACACGAGGTTCTCTACCTTAACCACCTGAGGCTGCACGGCGGGAGCTTCCTTCACCACTTCCTTCACCACTTCCTTCGGCTTCTTGGCCAGCTCGTTGCGCAGGTCGTTGATGGTCGAGTTCAGCGCATCGATCTCAGCCTGGTCGCGCAGCTGTGCGATGGTGAAGTTGTGGGTGCCGTTAGAGTTCTTGAACTTGTAGACAACACCGGCGTTGAGCTGAACGAACGACTTGTTGATGTTGTAAGCAACACCATCGTAGCCCAGACCGTTGAGACCCCAGATGATGGCGGGCTCTACATATACCTGCCAAGCTTTCTTCTCGCCAAGGTTGAAGGCGAAGTCGAGGGCTGCCTTAGAGGTCAGGCTGTTGGTCTTGATGATGTTCGGGTTGTGTGCAGTGGCATTTGCTGCCTGAGAGGCATTGAAGTCAGAACCGACATACTTGTCGCTATTGCCGAACACGTGACCCCAGCCGAAGCCGTAGAGTGCGCTCACCTCAAAAGCACGTGGCTCACCCTTGTAGCCACCAAACCAGTTGCTCAGGTTTACGGTACCCAGCAGGCTGGTGTTCAGGGCGCGAACAGTTGTACCAACCGACTGCCAAGGCTTATTTGAGAAATAGGCGTTGCTCTCAACGGCGAGACCGAACACGGGAGTGAAATAACGGCCGATGCGCAGACCGGCGTTGGGGTCGAGACCCTTCATCCAAGCGTGGCCTGTGGTCTTGGTAGCAACTCCACCGTTTACGCCGATGTAAATGTTGTCAAATGTTTTGCTCTCTGTTACTGTCTGTGCAGAAGCTGAAGCAGCTACCAAACCGGCAGCCATCAAAGTAAATAACTTCTTCATACTCTCTAGAATTGAACTTTAATTGTTATATTTTATTCGTTATCTTGATTTTCCGGGTGCAAAATAATAAAAAAACTTTCATACATCCAAATGTTTTTATCTAAAATTATTCACATTTTGTCTTTTCTTGATACATCTCACCATGTTTTTGATGAATTTTAACCAATTGGTGATAGTCGTCAATAAAAATCCGTGTATTATCCTTAACGGACCATACACGGATTTGCCTTATCTGTTGGTCAGAGCTCTATGACGCTGACCGAATAGGGTAGAAGTTTTTGAACTTGTCCTCCTGTGACAGTGGTTTCGATGTTGGCCCGCTGATCGGTCACTTGCCCGCTCATGCGCTCCATCTTTGTACCCTCGGGTATAGACAAGCCCTCGATACTGAGGTCTACCTCGGCCGGCAGGGCGTTGACCAGTTTGACATACACCTTACGGGTGGCGGTGTCGGTCACCACGCTGGCCGACACCCGGTGGCGCAGGGGCTCGGGAAGCTGCAGCGTCGAGGCGACGTAACGGTTGCCGCTGTAGGTACCCCACAGGCGCTGGGTGTGATAGCTGGGCGTGAGGCTTGTGATGGTGTCGTTGTTGAAATAGATCATGTTGGGGTTCCAGTTGACATAGCCCTCCTTGCACAGCAGCGGGGCATAGCTCGACATGGTCACCACGTCGGCGTTGCGCTCCAGGGCGCAGAGGTAGAGGGCTTCGGCCAGCGCGCTCTCCATGGTGCGGGTGCGTGAGGCCCACTCGCCGAGATACACCTTCACGCCCTGGCGGTCGTACTGGTCGTAGTAGTCTTGGTGGTGCATGAACCAGCCCGGCGACTCGTAGTAGTGTTCGTCGACCATGTCGATGATGTCGCGGTGGGCATTGGCAAACTTCCAGCCCTCCACGTAGTCGGCCGAAGGGTCGTGGAAAGGACCGACAGTGCCGCAAAGCACCATGTCGGGATATTTCTTCTTTACAGCCTCGGCAATCATCTTGAAACGCTCCTCGAAGACCGTGGAGATGATGTCTTCGTTGCCTATGCCTATATACTTGAGGTTGAAGGGTGCGGGGTGACCGGCGTCGGCGCGCATCTTGGCCCACTTCGAGGTGGCGGGGTCGCCGTTGGCCCACTCGATCATGTCGAGGATCTCCTGGCAGTAGGCAGGCATGTCGGCCATGGGAATGCCGCACTGCTGTCCGCCCATGCCGGTGCTGTCGGGGCGCGAGTTCTGGCAGGGCACGCCGGCGGCGAGCACGGGCAGCGGCTCGGCACCGATGTCCTCGCAGAACTGGAAATACTCATAGAAGCCCAGTCCGCGGGTCTGGTGATAGTTCCAGATGTTGGGGGCCGGCTTGCGGTCGTGCCACGGCCCCACGGTCTCGTTCCACCGGTAGATGTTGTCGAGCCCCTGACCATGGCTCATGCAGCCGCCGGGGAACCGCACGAAGCGGGGGTGCAGGGCGGCGATGGCCTCGGCCAGGTCTTTGCGCAGGCCGTGGCCCTTGAAGGTCTCGTGGGGGAAGAGGCTCACCATGTCGATGCAGAGGCTGCCCTCCTTGGCCACGGTGAGTGCCAGGCGCACGTTGCCTCGGGCGGCTTTCTTGTCGACGATGAGGGGGATGGCATAGCGGTTCCAGCCCTGTCCCTCGACCTTGATGCGTTCGCGGGCCACCACCGTGCCGTCGTCGGCTACGAGCGACACCTGCAGCTGGTTCTTGCGGGCGTCGGTGCTGCGCACGTAGACCGAGAAGTCGAAGGTCTGCAGGGCATCGGCGGTGATGCCTTCCCAGCCTATATTATATAAGGTGTCGTTCTGTGCCAACACGGCATAATGGCTGTTGTTGGCACTCAGGGGTATGTCGCGGCTGATGACGATGGGCTTGTTCGACTGCCATGCTGTGGTGGCCGTCCATGCCTTGTGGTCGGCCGGTGTGTATTCGAAGTCGCGGTTTTGCACCAGTTCGGCATAGAGTCCGCCGTCGGCAGCCCTGCTGATGTCTTCGAAGAACACACCCATGAGCTTGTCGCTGATGGGTTTGGCCTTGTTCATGTCTACGGTGAGCTTCGCCGCCACACTGCTGCCTACTTGTGCGAAGCGCGTGGCATCGTCGCGCATGGTCTCCTTGCTGAGCTCGGCATCGTGGGCCACAGCCTGGAAATACTGTCTGATATAGTCGAGGTGTACCTTGGGCACGTCAAAGAGGTTACCCTGAAGTAGTTGTCCGTTCACGGTGGCCGTGTCGCGTATCCAGGCCACATCGTCGATGGTGCTGGGCTCCGGCGACTCGTCAAACCGCCTGAAGTCTTCGGTGGCCTGCACATAGTGGCGTGTGCCGGCCTTCGACTTGTAGTAGATGTCGAAGGTGCCGTCGTCCATCTGGAACATCACCGGCTCGTGTACACCCTGCTGCTTCATGCGCGGATAGTCTTGCGGTCGCCAGGTCACCAGGTCTTCGCTGTAGGCGGCGGCGAAGCAGGGCGAATAGTCGTTCACGCCGAACACCAGCCGCCATGTGCCGTCGTTGGCATGGAGCACGAAGGGGTTGTACATGCGTTTCTCATCGCCCCACTGGGCATAGTCGGAGCCGCAGAGCTGGCCAACGTCCTGCCAGGTGTCGTCGTCGCTGAGGTAGGCTACGTGCAGGCCGGCCTTCTCGCCGGGCGAATAGACAAATATCTGACAAGTGGTATCGGTACCCAGCACCTGATAGGCGGGCTGCTTGCTTTGTGCCCATCCGCAGACTGCGGTGGCGAGGGCGGTGAGAAAGGTCAAAGTTCTTTTCATGTTTTGGGAAGATGAGATGGTTATGGTTGCAAATATACGGAAATAATCCGACATACTGCCCCCGTCACCGCCATAAAGTGTACGAGATAAGTATGTTAAAAACACAAGAGTATGATGTGAGCCATAAGTATGTTGAAAGCACAAGAACATGATGTGCCCACTTTTCGGACTGACCTAGATTGTCTCGAAATCGGACAAAGCCAATTCAAATAACCACCTTGAGGTTTTGAGCGATGTATGATTTGATATTCGTGGGCTTGACCCCAAACGTTGTCAAGCCTATAAAAGGAGAGCCTCTTGTCGGATTCGAACCAACGACCCCGAGATTACAAATCACGTGCTCTGGCCAACTGAGCTAAAGAGGCGAAGGTGGGCAAGCGATTCTTATCGCGCCGCTACAACCAAGTACCCTTGCTACGTTCCCGTCCTGGGGGATTCCGAGGGAGCTGGCCGTAAGAGACTTGCCCATTTCTCATGCATTGCTGCATTTGCGGGTGCAAAGGTAGTAATTAAATGCCGAACAAGGAAACCGACACACATAATTCGTCGGCCATTTAACATCTTTTGGGATTTTGCCCACGCGCTCTGCCTGCTTGTCTCTGCCGTTGCAGGCAGGAGTGGCGCGAGGTAGACGGCTTACGAGTTCTTGCGGTAGCTGGCGACGGCCCAGATGTCCATAGCCAGGGCTAAGGCACCGAGGACGGCCACCTGTTGCCAGATGCTGCCGAAGCCACCGCCGCGCACGAAGACGGTGCGGATGGCATCCATGAAATAGTGCATGGGGTTGGCCTTGACGATGAGCTGTGCCCAGTGGGGCATGGAGGTGACGGGGGTGAACATGCCGCTCATGAGCATGAGCACCACCACGAAGAACCACATGACGAACACGGCCTGCTGCATGGTGGAGCTGTAGTTGCTCACGCAGAGCCCGAAGCCGCTGAAGAAGAAGGCCAGCAGCAGGGCCAGCAGATAGGCCCACAGCAGGTTGCCCTGGCAGGTGATGCCGTAGACGAGCCACGCCAGGATGATGCACAGCGTCATAACCACCATGCCGATGAGCCAGTAGGGGATGAGCTTGGCCAGGATAAACTGCCACTTCTTTACGGGTGTGACGTTGATCTGCTCGATGGTGCCCGACTCTTTCTCGCCCACGATGTTGAGCGTGGGCAGGAAGCCGCAGAGCATCATCATGAGGATGCCCATGAGGGCGGGGATCATGAAGATCTTGTAGTTGAGGTGACGGTTATAAAGGTCGACCACCGACATGCGGAGCTGCGCTGCTGTGGTGGGCGAGCCTACGCTGGCGGTGACAATCTGCGTGAGGTAGGTGGTACCCATGGCCCCCTTGGTGGCGTTGCCGGCATTGGCGGCGATGAGGATCTGGGGATGGCCGCCGTTCACCAGGTCGCGCTCGTAGCCTTGCGGCACCTCCAGGATGATGTCGGCATCGCCTTTCTCGATGTGGCCGAGGGCCTCGGCATTCGATGCCGCCTGCCCTTGGAAGAGGAAGTAGTTGCTGGCCTCGATGCGGTGGATGAGCTGCTGGCTCGTCGTCGACCGGTCGTTGTCGACTACGTCAACTTTGATGTTCTTCACCTCCATGTTCATGACCCAGGGCATCACACAGACGATGATGACGGGGAAGATGAGGATGAGGCGTGGCAGAAACGCGTTGTGGCGGATCTGGATGAACTCTTTCCGGATGAGGTGTTTGATGATCATTCGAGTCGGTTTTTGAATTTCAACAAGGAGAAAGCCAGTAGCACCACGGTCATGCCCACGAGCACGGCCGTCTCTTTGACGACATAGGGGAAGCTGATGCCCATGATCATGAGCTTGCGCATGGCGGCGATATACCATCGGGCCGGTATGATGTTGGAGATGACCTGCAGGATGGTGGGCATGCTCTCGATGGGGAAGAGCAGGCCCGAGAGCATGATGGTGGGTAAGAGCAAGATCATGGCCGAGAAGAGCAGGGCCACGAGCTGCGACTTGGCCACGTTGCTGATGAGCAGTCCGAGCGACAGCGAGAGGAGGATGTAGATGAGCGAGATGACGGCAATCCAGAAGAGCGAGCCGGCCAGCGGCACGTCGAGCACGAAATAGCTCATGGAGAGGATGGCCGCCAGGATGAGGATGGCCAGGAACATATAAGGCACGGCCTTGGCCACGATGATGACGATGGGGCGCACGGGCGAGACGAGGAGCACCTCCATGGTGCCTTTCTCCTTCTCGCGGGCGATGCTCACCGAGGTCATCATGGCACAGATGAGCAGCAGGAGCATACCCATGATGCCCGGCACGAAGTTGTAGGCCGAGAGCATCTGAGGGTTGTACAGCATCTTGGTGCTCACGGCCGACGGCAGGTCAGGGCTGTAGCCTTTGTTCTTGGCGGCAGCCACCACCGGCAGGATGATGCTCTGGGCATAGACGGCATACTGTTGTCCCATGTTGGGGTCGACGGCGTCGGTGAGCACTTGCAGGGTGGCATCGTCATGTTGGCGGTTGGCAAACTGCGGCGAGAAGACGATGGCGATGTCGGCCTGCTGGCGGCGTATGGCCTGCTCGGCAAGGGCTGGGGAGGGCACCGTGCCGACGATGGTGAAATAGTCGGAGGCATTGAGGGCCTCGACGATGCGCTGCGTCTGGTTGTCGGTCGACGAGGTGACGACCAGCGTGCGCACGTCTTTGACGTCGGTGCGGATGGCGAAGCCGAAGAGCAGCATCATGACCACGGGCATGCCGAAGAGGATCAGCATGGTGCGCCGGTCGCGGAGGATGTGCTTCATCTCTTTGGCGATAAATGCAAAAAACTGCTTCATAATGTGGGTGAAGAGGGATGGGTGGGGAGGAATGGGGCGGTCAGGTGCGGGTGGCCCTGCGCGCCAGATGGGTGAAGACACCATCCATGTCGGGCTGGGCGAAGCGCTCCTTGAGTTCTGCCGGAGAGCCGATGGCGCTGATCTTGCCGTCGACCATGATTGAGATGCGGTCGCAGTATTCGGCCTCGTCCATGTAGTGGGTGGTGACGAAGACGGTGATGCCCCGCCCGGCGGCCTGGTAGATGAGCTTCCAGAACTGCTTGCGCGTGGCGGCGTCGACACCGCCGGTGGGCTCGTCGAGGAACACGATGCCCGGCTCATGGAAGATGCTCACCGAGAAGGCCAGCTTCTGCTTCCAGCCCAGGGGTATCGACTTAACCATCGTGTGGCGCAGTGCCTCCATGTCGAGGTCACGAAGCACCTGGTCGGTCTTGCAGCTGATCTCGCTGTCGGTCATGCCATAGATCCCGCCGAAGAGGCGGATGTTCTCGGCTACGGTCATGTCTTCGTAGAGCGAGAAGCGCTGACTCATGTAGCCGATGTGCTGCTTGATGAGCTCGTACTGGGTGGAGATGTCGTACCCCATCACCCTGCCGTGCCCCGAGGTGGGCTGGTTGAGGCCGGTGAGCATGTGCATGGCCGTGGTCTTGCCGGCGCCGTTGGCTCCCAGGAACCCGAAGATCTCGCCCTTGCGCACGCTGAACGAGATGTCGTCGACGGCGTGGAAGGAGCCGAAGGCTTTGACCAGATGGTCGACCTCGATCACCGGCTCGTCGGTCTCGGGATGGGGATTGGACGGCAGGGGCGCAGGGTTGAAGACGTCCTTGAACCGTGTGAGGATGTCGTCGGCGGTGCCGATGCCGGCCACACGGCCCTTGTTGAGAAAGGCCACGCGCTCGCAGCGCCGTATCTCGTCGAGGTAGGGAGTGGCGGCTACGATGGTGATGTGTTGCTGCTTGAGCATGCCGAGCATGTCCCACAGCTCCTTGCGGCTGATGGGGTCGACACCCGTGGTGGGCTCGTCGAGGAGCAGGATCTTGGGTTGGTGTACCAGGGCGCAGCTCAGGGCCAGCTTCTGCTTCATGCCGCCCGAGAGAGCACCCGCCTTGCGGTCTTTGAAACGCTCGATCTGCGAATAGATGGCCTTGATGTTGTCGTAGCCCGCCTCGACGGTAGTGCCGAAGAGGGTGGCGAAGAAATGGAGGTTCTCCTCCACGGTGAGGTCTTCGTAGAGCGAGAACTTGCCGGGCATGTAGCCGGTGATGCGGCGGATGTGGGTCATCTCACGGCGGGTGTCGAAGCCTTCGACGGTCACGCTGCCCTTGTCGGGCAGCAGCAGCGTGGCGAGGATGCGGAAGAGCGAGGTCTTGCCCGACCCGTCGGGGCCGATGAGTCCGAAGACCTCGCCGCGGCCGATGCTCAACGACACGTCGTCGAGGGCCTGCACGCCGGCATAGGCCTTGCTGACATGACTGATCTCTATGGCGTTTGTCTCCATGTCGTCAGGGTTTGATGACTACCTTGCCATACATGCCGATCTTGATGTAGCCGTCGTTCTTGACGCCGACCTTCACGGCATAGACGAGGTCGGCGCGCTCGTCGTCGGTGGGGATTGACTTGGGGGTAAACTCGCTCTTGCTGGCTATCCACGTCACGGTGCCGTCGTAGGTCTTGCCGATGCCGTCGCCGAAGTCGGTGCTCACCTTGACACGTTGGCCCAGGCGCACGTCGGCCAGCTGGGCTGAGGTGACGTAGGCCCGCAGGTACATGTGCTCGGTGTCGGCCAGCTTGAACAGCGGCTTGCCGGCGGGCGTGACCTCGCCCTGCTCGGCATATTTCTCGAGCACGGTGCCCCGGACGGGTGCCTTGATGTGGCACTTGCTGATGAGGTCGAGGAGCTGCAGGCGCTCGGTGTCGGTGGCCGACTGCTGGCTGTCGATGGTCGAGGTCTGCACGCCGAGCGCCGAGCGCTGGGCCGCAAGCTGGCGTTGCAAGACGAGCACCTGACTGCGGGCGTCGTCAAGCGTCTTGCGTGGTGCCGCACCGTCGTTCACCAGTTCGGTGTAGCGTTGGAGCTCCAGCTGGGCCTTGGCCAGCTGCTGCTGCGTGGCGGCCACCTGGGTGTTGATGTCGGGGCGCTGGGCGCCGTAGACGGCGCGTGTGGCGCGCAGCTGGGCCAGCTTGAGCTGGTAGGGCACGGTGTCGACGAGGCCCACCTCCTGTCCCTGAGAGAGGAACTGTCCCTCGGTGACGTCAAGGCGCACGAGCTTGCCGCTCTGCTCGGCCGACACGGTGGTCTCTGTGGCCTCGAACACGCCGGTGGCCACTTCTGATTTGTCTTTGCTGCCGCAGCCACACACGAGGACCAGTGTGAGGGCGGTGATGAGATATTGCTTCTTCATTGCTGTGATGTTTGCTGTTTATGGTTGGTTCAATGTATATTTCAGGTCGTAGATTTCCTTGAGCATCTCGATCTCGTGGGTCGAGAGTTGGATCTTGGCGCTGTTCTCGTTGGTAATCTCCTGGATGAGGCCGTTGACATCGATGATGCCGTGAGCCAGCTTCGACTCGGCGGCCTTGCGCACCGACGACCGCAGAGCGATGATCTCGCTGTCCTGGGCTTTGAGCTTGTTGTATTTGGCGATGCGTTCCCGCTGCTGGGTGGTCTCCAGTTGGTTGTTGAAGAGGAACACCTCGCGCTGGTTCTCGGCCTGCCGGCGCTGCACCTGCAACTTGGCCTTGTCGTTGGCACGGGTGTAGAGCGCGCCGATGTTCCAGCTCAGGCGCACGCCAAGGAGTGCGTTGAACGAGGGCGTGCGACTCATCATATCCTTATACATATTGAATCCCGGGTAGCCGTAGTAGCCCTGGGCAAAGGCCGAGAGGGTGGGCTTGAGGGCGGCATCGAGAGCCTGCTCGCGGGCATCGGCCAGTCGCAGCTGGGCATCGATGAGCCGCAGCTCGGGCCGCAGATTCACCGCGTGGGCAGGAGTGTCGGCAGCAGGACGGCTGAGAGAGGTCACCGACTTGCCAATGAACAGGGCGAGCATCTGCGTAAGGGCTGTCTTCTGGCTCGCGAGTTCCACCTCCGTCTGTCGCACGCTCAGCCGCTGGGCCTTCACGGCGTCGAGGTCGCTGGTGGCTGCCGTGCCGGCCTTGACCATGGCGGCAAGCTGCAGCTCGCTCGACAGCAGCAGTTCTTGCATGTCGCGGTTGAGGGCGATCTTGTCGTCGATGAGCAGCAGACCGAAGTACAGGTCGTTCACCTTGCGGCGTACACCATAGAGGTTCACCTCGTTCTCGGTCTGCTCCACCGCGCCCTGCTCGTGGGCGATGGTCTTCTGCGACTTGATGCGCCCGCCGTCGTAGATGGGCTGGGTGATGTCTACGCCCGCCTTATACTGTTCCTTGGTGAGGCCTTTGATGTCGTAGCCCTGCGCATTCATCATGTTGGTCAGAGCGTCGGGCAGTTCCACCACCTTATTTTGTATGGTGGCTTGGGCATAGGCCGACACCTGCGGCAGCCATCCCTTGTTGATGTTGTCGATGCTCAGGTCGGTCGTCGACCGGATGAGGTCGTACCTGCGGATGAGCGGATAGTTGTCGGCGGCGGCCTGCTGACACTCGTCGAGGGTCTGTGCCATGGCCCCGAGTGCCATCCATGCCGCGATGGCCGAGAGGATGATTCTGTTCATGTTCTGTTGCTTCTGTTTGTTGGTGCAAAGGTACGGCGCATCTTACGGAATACCGTTACCTTCTTATCTTATAATATGTTCTGTATGTACGATTATCTGAGAGCAATGCCCTTTGTGTTCCTTTTTTTATTATCTTTGCGTCATATCTATAAGCATTATGGCACAAAAAGAACTTCGGAATATATCATTGAAGCAGATGCAGAACCTGCTCCAGGAATTTAATGAGCCTGATATTAAGGTACACATCAACCGCAATGTGGCTGTCATGAAACGTGTGGTGCCGTCACTGGCCCAGCATATTTCCGGACAACCGTTTGTCATGGACGAGATGCGGGTAATGCTTGTCAAGAATGGACATACGTGCCCCGTCATCAACCTGCTGCCCGTGGAGGCCGAGGTGGGCGACCTGATATTTATCAGCAAGAACTCTACCGTATTATTGAAGGAGTTCTCGTCGGATGCGCAGGCCGAGGGCGTGTCGATGACCGACGAACTGTTCAACCTGGCCATGGGGGGCGTCGTGCCCTCGTCGCTCGACGGTCATGTGCGCGACTTCAAGCTGCACCTTGAACCCGACGAGATGGCCTTTGCCTCGCAGCTCATCACCCTGCTCTATGATATTATCTGCACGAACGATTATAGCTCGCGCGTGTTCCTGAGTCTTGCCGCCACTTTCTGGTGGTATGTCGATGCATTGTGGACCCGTCGGCAGGACGATAGTCACAGGGAACAAAGTCGCGAGCAACGGCTCTTCGCCAAGTTTATCAGTCTGGTCAACGAGCATGCACGTACCGAGCACAACCTGGAGTTCTATGCCACCCACCTCTACCTCTCGCCCCGCTACATGGGCACCATGATCAAGCGAAAGAGCGGGCGCAGCGCCAAGGAATGGATAGACGAGGCTATCGTCACGGCCATCAAAGTAGAGCTCGTCCACAGTCAAAAAGCATTGAAGCAGATAGCCGATGAAATGAAGTTTCCCAACACCAGTTTCTTTTGCAAATACTTCAAGCGGATGACAGGCATGACACCCGGCGATTATCGCAGCCGAGGCATGGAAAGAGGGGGAGATTTACCTATTGGGGCGTTGACAAAGTAGGAGACCTGATATGGACTGAGCAAAGAAAGAGACTGATATTGTGAGAAAAGTAAGAAGGAGACCTGGCATCGTAATGATACCGGTCTCCTTCTTTTCTTCTTTTGCAGTCTACCGTCTCAGCCTAGTAGCTGCCGGTGGACATGCTGTCTGGCGCCAGTCGCCCTCAGCCGATTCTGCGGGCGCCGTCGCCGATCACCACGTCGATGACCTCGGGCTCGTGACCGTACTTGGCGTTGAATTTCGCCTTGGCGTCAGCGATGAACTTGTCGTACAGGTCGTTCTTCACGAGGTTGATGGTGCAGCCACCGAAGCCGCCACCCATGATACGACTACCCGTCACGCCGTTCTCCTTGGCCAGGTCGTTGAGGTAGTCGAGCTCTTCGCACGACACCTCATACTCCTTGCTCAGACCATAGTGGGTCTCGTACATCTTCTGTCCCACCGTCTCGTAGTCGCCCTTCTCGAGAGCGGCACTCACGGCGAGCACACGGTCTACCTCACCCAACACGAAGTGCGCACGGGTGTAGTCTTCCTCCGACACCTTGGCCTTCACCGCCTCGAGGTCTTCCCAAGAGGCATCGCGCAGCGTCTCGAACTTCCTGTCGGGGAACTGCTCGCCCAGCACCTTGACCACATTCTCGCATGAGTTGCGGCGGTCGTTGTAGGGCGAACCCTTGAGTTCGTGCTTCACCTTGGAGTTGAGCAGCACGAGCTTGTAACCTTTCGGCTCGAAGGGGAAGTATTCGAACTCACGGCTGCGGCAGTCGAGACGCATGAGCTTACCCTCCTGTCCGAACACCGACGCAAACTGGTCCATGATGCCGCAGTTCACACCCACATACTTGTGCTCCGTGGCCTGTCCTGCCAGGGCGAGGTCCCACTTCGATACCTTTCCGTCGCCGAAGAGGTCGTTGAGGGCGAAGGCGAAGCAGCTCTCCAAGGCTGCGCTCGACGACATACCGGCTCCTAGGGGCACGTCGCCGGCGAAGGCGGCGTTGAACGGCTTGACGTCTACGCCCAGTGCTTTCATCTCCTGCACGATGCCATAGATATAGCGTGCCCATGTAGCCTTGGGTCCCACGGGGTCGTCGATGGAGAAGTGTACCATGTCCTTGAGGTCGATGGCATAGACGTTGATGGTCTTCTGTCCGTTGGGACGGATCTCAGCCATGATGCCCTTGTCTACTGCACCCGGGAAAACGAAGCCTCCGTTATAGTCGGTATGCTCACCGATGAGGTTGATGCGTCCCGGGGATGCGTATATGTTGCCCGTCTTTCCGTCGAAATGCTTGATGAAGCGGCTCCTTACTCTTTCTATATCCATAAGTCGATAAGTTTAAAGGTTAATACAATATTGGTTGATTGGTTATTCCACAGGGATGTCTCGGTTGACATTCTTGCAGCCAACTACGGCGTAGAAGAACATATAGGCCATGGATAGCAGCGGCACGATATAACTGATCATGTAGCCGCCATTGTCGGCGATGAAGTTCTGGAGCAACGGCATCAGACCGCCGCCTACCACCATCATCATGAAGATGCCCGATGCCTGAGCAGTGTATTTGCCCAGTCCCTCGGTGGCGAGGTTGAATATGCACGGCCACATCACCGAGGTGCAGAGGCCGCAGAGCACGAGCAGCAGGGCACCCAGGGGCACGGTGGTCATCTGGAACGATGCTCCGGTGAACAGCGGCATGCTGGTGGTCACCGACTTAGGGATGAAGATGGCCAGCACGATGAGCAACATGCCCAGAGAGTTGGCAAACACCATCATCTGTCGCGACGACACCTTGCCACCGATGAAGCTGGCCACGAAGCGTCCCACGAGCATGAGGAACCAGTATGTGCCGGCCACGAAGCCGCCGATGGTGGCAGCGTTGGCGATGGCGGCGGGGTTGATCCAAGCGCCGTTGGCGGTGGTGTCGGAGATGTAGAAGTTCAGGGTTCCGGGGATGCCCACCTCAACGCCCACATAGACGAAGATGGCGGCCACGCCAAGCGTGAAGTGGCGGAAGGCCCAGGGTGAATGTTCGAAGGTGGTCTTGTCGGTAGTCTTGCCCATCTCGGGGTCGTTGATGGGAATGAAGTTGAGCACGATGAAGGCGCAGGCAAACACGGCCAAGGCGATATACATCACCAGGTTGACATCCACCATCTTGGTGTTGGCCGTCACGGTGCCGATGAGAGCGCCGACGAGCATGGGGGTGAGTGTTCCCGACAAAGAGTTGAGCGTGCCACCGATCATGTTGAGCTGGTTGCCACGGTTGCCGCCGCCGCCGAGGAGGTTGAGCATGGGGTTCGTCACCGTGTTGAGGATGCACACGGCAAAGCCCGAGGTGAAGGCGCCGAGCAGATACACGGCGAAGCCACTGATGTCGGCCCCGAACTTACCTGAGAGGAACTGTATGAACACACCTACGAAGCCAGTGGCAATACCGGTGAGGGCAGTCTTCTTGTATCCGATCTTGGTAAGTAGTTTACCGGCAGGGATACCCATAAACAGATAGGCCAGGAAGTTCATGGCATTTCCCAGCATACCGATCATGTTTGCGCTGCCGGTGTCAGCGAATACGTTTTTCCAGATTACTCCGATGGGGGCGGCGAGATTGGTAACGAAAGAAATCATTGCGTAGAGAAACATCATGGTGATGATAGCAATGAGGTTCCCTTGTTTGTTTTGTGCTTGTTCCATTGTTTAAGATTGATTCATTTCTTGATACTAGTTGATAATGACGGATGAAGGCCTATTTTCAATGGGCCTTCATCCGTATGTTTTATTTCTCTATGCCGAAGCGGTAGATGGTCTTCTGCTTGTATTGCTCCCCCTGGTTGAGTACCACCGAGGGGAAGTAGGGATGGTTAGGTGAGTCGGGGAAGTGCTGGCACTCGAAGCAGATGCCCGAGCGGCGTGGGAATGTGGCGCCGTGCTGTCCCTTGTATCCGTCAGCCCAGTTGTCGGTGTAGAGCTGTACGCCGGGCTCTGTGGTGAATACCTCCATCGTACGTCCGCTGACCGGCTCCTTGATCCTGGCGGCGAAGCTAAGCTCGCCCTCCTCTTTCTTGTTGAGCACATAGCAGTGGTCGTAGCCCGCGCCGTTCCTGATCTGCTCGTCGTCGGCATTGATGTCGCGGCCCACCTCCTTGGGTGTGCGGAAGTCGAACGGGGTGCCTGCCACGAAGCGGATCTCGCCGGTGGGGATAGAAGTGTTGTCGATGGGGAGGTAGTAGTCGGCATTGATCTCGCACACCAGGCTGTCGATGGTGGGTGTGGGGTTGGCGATGCCCGTGAGCGAGAAGAACGCGTGGTGCGTGAGGTTGATGATGGTCTTCTTGTTGGTGCAGGCCAGATAGTCGATCACCAGCTCGTTGTCGTCGGTCCAGGTGTAGACCACCGTGGTCTTGAGCTCGCCCGAGTAGCCTTCCTCGCCATAGGCGGCCACGTAGTGGAGCACCAGGGTGTGGTCGTTCATCACCTCAGGATCCCATACGCGTGCATTGAATCCGCGCTTGCCGCCGTGCAGGGCATTGGGGCCATTGTTCACTGGCACGAAATACTCTTTTCCGTGCAGCGTGAAGCGACCCTTGGCGATACGGTTGCCAAATCGCCCGATGAGCGTCGAGAGGTAAGGCTCTGGCGAATTGATGACATCCTGAATATTATCATGACCTTGTATGACGTTGGCTTTCACCCCGTTCTTGTCGGGTACCATGAGGGCAACCAGTGCGCCGCCATAGTTTGTTATTGCCACTTCATTGCCATCACTGTTCTTGAGAATAAAAAGATCTGTTTTCTTCCCATCTATCGTGGTCTGAAAGTCCTCTCTTTTCAGGCCACAACAGTTTTGTGTCTCTGCTGTGTTCGTCATAAAAATAAGTTTTTAGTTATCTTATTATATCTGCAAAGTAAAGAAAAATAAACGATAACTGCAAACTAAAAGTAGAAAATTATATGACGATTGGTGTTAAAAATCGTTTAAGGACAGCAAATCTGAAACAATATAGCTCGAACCGCCTACAAAGACGAAATCATCGGGGTGGGCCTCGGCCATGGCTGCGCGGTAGGCCTCTTCCACGGTGCCGCAGTCGCGCCCGCGCAGCCGGTGCTTGGCGCCTTTGGCAGCCACCACTGCCGATGGTATGGCACGCTTGCTCGAGGCCTGGGTCCAGTAGTAGGTGGCGTCTTTGGGCAGCATCTGCATCACCGTGTCGATGTCTTTGTCGTCGACCATGCCGAATACCATGCGACAGGTGTGGCAGGGCTGGGCCTTGATCTGCGGGGCCAGATACTGCCATCCGCCCACGTTGTGCCCGGTGTCGCAGACCACCAGGGGCTGCGTGCGCAGGGTCTGCCACCGTCCGCAGAGGCCGGTGGTGTCGGTGATGTGGGCAAAGGCTTGATGGATGTTGTCCTCGCTGACGACAAATGGCGCAGCGGGGTTGGGGCAGGTGAGGGTGGCTGAGGCCGAGGGGGTGACGGTGGCCGCGCCGCGCAGCAGGTCGATGGCCCACAGCACGGTGTTGGTGTTCTTGGCCTGGTAGGCACCGCCCAGCTCGCCGTGCAGCTGGCCGTGGCTTCGGGTGAGATAGTCGCAGCCGCCGGTGGCAACAGTGCTGGCCGATGTCACCTCGGGGGTGTCGTCGGCAAACACGATGGGTGCGCCCATCTCGCGGGCCTTGGCCTCGAACACGGGGCGCGTCTCGGGGTGGGTCTCGCCGATGACCACAGGCACACCTTTCTTTATTATGCCCGCCTTCTCGCCTGCGATCTTCGCCAGCGTGTCGCCCAGAAACTGCGTGTGGTCCATGCTGATGTTGGTAATCACCGACAGCTCGGGCGTGATGATGTTGGTGCAGTCGAGTCGTCCGCCCAGACCCACCTCGATGACGGCCACGTCGACCTGCTGCTCCTGAAAGTAGAGCAGGGCCAGGGCCGTGGTGAGTTCGAAGAACGAGGGATGCAGGGGCTCGAAGAACGCCCGCTCGCCGGCTACGAAGTCGACGACGCGCTCCTGGCTGATGGGCTCGCCGTTCACACGGATGCGCTCGCGGAAGTCGACCAGGTGGGGCGAGGTGTAGAGTCCCACCCGGTAGCCGGCCTGTTGCAGGATGGCTGCCAGCGCGTGCGAGCACGACCCCTTGCCGTTGGTGCCTGCCACGTGGATGGTCTTGTAGGCGCGGTGCGGATGGCCGAAATGCTCGTCGAGGGCAAGCGTGTTGGCCAGACCCTCTTTATAGGCCGAGGCTCCCACGTGCTCGAAAACGGGTGTCACGTCAAACAGATAGGTTACGGTCTCCTGATAGGTCATGGTTTCTCGCTTGTTGCACTTGCTGTGGCCGCTGGCAGCATTCAGCGGCCTAGTTGAAATAGTTCATGAATTTGTCGAAGATGCTCTTCTTGGTGGAGCTGTCGCCCTTGAAGTTCTCGCTCTCGCGCAGCGCTTCGATGGCATGGCGTTCGTCTTTCGAGAGCGTCTTGGGCACAAACACACTCATGTTGACGATGAGGTCGCCCAGTCCCGAGCCATAGCCCTGCACGGCGGGCAGTCCCTTGCCGCGCAGCCGCACGCTCTTGCCGGGCTGCGTGCCCGGCTCGATCTTGATCTTGAGTTTCTTGCCGTCGATGGTGGGCACCTCCATGTCGCCGCCGAGGGCTGCCGTGGGGAAGTCGAGCAGCAGGTTGTAGATCACGTCCTGCTTGTCGCGCACGAAGGTGTTGTTTTCTTCCTCTTCCACCAGCACCTGTATGTCGCCGTTCACGCCGTTGTGCGGTCCGGCGTTGCCCTTGCCGTGTACGTTGATGACCATGCCCTCTTCTACGCCGGCTGGGATGTTGATCTCGACGACCTCCTCGCCCTTCACTACGCCGTCGCCGCCGCAGGTCTTGCACTTGTCTTTGATGATGGTACCCTCACCGTGACAGGTGGGGCACTCCGACTGTGTCTGCATCATGCCGAACATCGAGCGCACGGTGCGACTCACCACGCCTGCGCCGTTGCAGGTGGGGCAGGTCTCGGGCTTGCTGTTGCCCTCTGCACCCGTTCCGTTGCAATGGGTGCATACGATGTCTTTGCGCACCTTGAACTTCTTGGTCACGCCGCTGGCAATGTCCTGCAGCGACAGCCTCACCTTCAGCCTCAGGTCGCTGCCACGGTACACGCGGCGCTGGTCGCCGCGGCTGCCGCCGCCAAATCCGCCAAAGCCTCCGAATCCGCCGCGGCCGCCGAAGATGTCGCCGAACATCGAGAAGATGTCGTCCATGTCCATGCCGGCACCTCCACCGAACCCGCCTTGCGGCCCGCTGAAGCCAAACTGGTCGTACTGCTGCCGCTTCTGCGGGTCGTGCAGCACCTCGTAGGCCTCGGCGGCCTCCTTGAATTTTTCTTCAGCCTTCTTGTCGCCGGGGTTGCGGTCAGGATGGTATTTGATGGCCAGTTTGCGGTAAGCCTTCTTGATCTCGTCTTCCGAAGCACCCTTGCTCACGCCGAGCACCTCGTAGTAGTCCCTTTTCTCTGCCATTGTGTCTTGTTCAAATGATTACTGGCCCACGGCGACCTTGGCGTGGCGGATGACTTTGTCGTTGATGGTATAGCCGGTCTGCACACAGTCGATGACCTTGCCTTTCTTGTCGTCGCCCAGTCCGGGAACCAGGGCGATGGCCTCGTGGAAGTCGGTGTTGAAGTCGGCACCCTCGGTCTCGATCTTCTTGACGCCCAGCCCCTCGAGTGCTTTCACAAACTTGTTGAAAATCATCTGCACGCCTTCCTTGATGGCCTTGGGGTCGTCGCTGTTGTCGGCCATGGCGCGCTCGAAGTCGTCGAGCACGGGCAGGATGGCACTCACGGTCTTCTCGCCGCCGTTGAGGATGAGCTCGGCCTTCTCCTTTATGGTGCGCTTCTTGTAGTTCTCAAACTCGGCCACGGTGCGCAGGAATCGGTCTTTGAGCTCGGCCAGTTGCTGCTGTGCCTCGGCCAGCGGGTCCAGAGGCTCACCCTGGGCCTCGCCCTGGGCTTCCTCGTCAGCTTCCCCGCCGGTGTTCACCTCGGCGGCGTCGCTCGTGGGGCAGTCGTCAGCGTGCTCGCCCTGGTTCTCGCAAGTTGTGTTGTCTTTTTCGGTGGACTCGTCTTCCACGTTTATCTTTCTTTCGTTAGATTCTTGTTCTGCCATAATCTTTGATTCTGATGTTTTTAATGTCGGTAGGACAAATAACGTGCCAGTTTTTTAATTCAAAATTCAAAATTCAAAATTCAAAATTGGCTGACGCGTTGAGTGTAGGGCGTGATCACGCGGCCTGAGCCAATCTTGAATCTTGAATCTTGAATCTTGAATTTTGAATTTTGAATTGCTATTCGTACATTTTGCTGCGCTGCTCCTTGATCTGCTCATCGTGTATATACTCATCGTAGGGCATGAGCTTGTCGATGATGCCGTTGGGCGTGAGCTCGATGATGCGCGTGGCCACGGTCTGTATGAACTCATGGTCGTGGCTGGCAAAGAGGATGTTGCCCTTGAAGGTCAGCAGGTTGTTGTTGAAGGCCTGGATGCTCTCCAGGTCGAGGTGGTTGGTGGGCGTGTCGAGGATGAGGCAGTTGGCGTTCTGCAGCTGCATCCTGGCAATCATACAACGCATCTTTTCGCCACCCGAGAGCACGTTGACCTTCTTCTCCACGTCTTCCTGGCGGAAGAGCATACGGCCCAGATAGGCCTTCATGGCCACTTCGTTGCCGGGTCCATACTGCGACAACCACTCCACGAGGTTCTTGTCGTTGTCGAAGAACGCCGAGTTGTCGAGGGGCAGGTAAGCCGAGGTGATGGTCACGCCCCACTTGAAGGTGCCGGCGTCGGCCTGGCGGTTGTTGTTGATGATCTCGAAGAGGGCTGTCATGGCCTTGGGCGTGCGGCTGAGGAACACCACGTTCTCGCCCTTCTCCACGTTGAAGTTCACGTGGTCGAAGAGCACCGTACCGTCGGTGTCGACGGCCTTGAGGTCCTCCACCTCGAGGATCTGGTTGCCCGGCTCGCGCTCCATCTGGAAGATGATGCCGGGGTATTTGCGGCTAGAGGGACGAATCTCCTCCACGTTGAGTTTCTCGAGCATCTTCTTGCGCGAGGTGGTCTGACGGCTCTTTGCCACATTGGCAGAGAATCGGCGGATAAACTCCTCAAGCTGCTTCTTCTTCTCCTCGGCCTTCATCTTCTGGTTCTGCGCCTGGCGCAGGGCGAGCTGCGAGCTCTCGTACCAGAAGCTGTAGTTGCCGGCGAAGACGGTCACCTTGCCGAAGTCGATGTCGATGGTCTGCGTGCTCACGGCGTCGAGGAAGTGGCGGTCGTGGCTCACCACGAGCACCGTCTGCGTCTCGTCGATCTCGCCCAGATAGTCTTCCAGCCATTCCACGGTCTCCAGGTCGAGGTCGTTGGTGGGCTCGTCGAGCAGCAGGTTGTCGGGCTTGCCAAAGAGCGCCTTGGCCAGCATCACGCGCACCTTCTCGTTGTTCGACAGCTCCGACATCTGTTTCTGGTGCAGGGCGTCGCCCACGCCGAGGTTCTGCAACAGCTGTGCGGCGTCGCTCTCGGCTTCCCAGCCGTTCATTTCGGCGAAGTGCTCCTCGAGCTCGGCGGCGCGGTTGCCGTCCTCCTCGGTCATCTCGGGCTTCGAGTAGAGCGCGTTGCGCTCGTTCATGTTCTGCCACAGGGCCTCATATCCCATGAGCACCGTGTCCATCACGCTGTAATCGTCGTATTTGAAGTGGTCTTGTTCCAATACCGACAGGCGCTCTCCCGGACCGAACTCCACGGTGCCCTTGTTGGGCTCGAGTTCGCCGTCGATGGCGCGCAGCAGTGTCGACTTGCCGGCACCGTTGGCACCTATCACACCGTAAATATTTCCACGAGTAAACTTGATGTTTACGTCTTTGTACAGCACTCTTTTGCCAAACTGAATGGCAAGGTTCGTCAGTGTTATCATCTAAAAAGTATACCTAATTGAATTGTATTCTAATTTTGGTGCAAAGGTACAACAAAAATATGAGACCGGGTCATCCCTCGCAGCATTTCTCATTTTATTTTGGAGGCCATGTCGGCAGGGTAGGGGCGTGGCCGTAGCTGTCGTCTCGCGTTGCGATTGCGGCCCAATGGCATGCGCTGGGACGGTCTTTGGGACGGCGGCCACAGCCTTGCGCCATTGTGCTTCGAGTCGAATCAGAATGTGCTTCGAGTCGAACCAGACTGTGCTTCGAGTCGAATCAGACCGTGCTTCGAGTCAAACCAGGCTGCCTCCATGTCCTTCCCGTACTGCGTGGGCACGGCAGGGGCGCGGCCGAAGGGCTGTGTAGACGGTGTGGCAAGCCGTGGGCCGTGATATGAAACGTACATGAACAGCTTTCGCCAAAGGGAATGAAAAGGGATTTTTTGTATCTTTGCCACAGATAACCCTTAAACCCTACAGATATGGCGACACAGAAGAACGAGGTCTCCTTTGAAGAGGTCGTAGCTCGTGG
>JBHAFS010000052.1:0-25627 GCA_041856205.1 Prevotella sp. | reverse complement strand
TCGCAGACGGCATTCCGCAGCCTGCTATTTCTTTTATTGTGTCAAAACAAACAAGTTAAACCAGAATAGCCGTTTTATCGGCTGTTCACTATACAAACATTTTCGAATGAAAAAGAACATTTTGATGCTCTCCCTGGCAGCGGGCGTACTGCTCGTGTCGAGTTGCGCCAGCAAGAAAGACCTGGTGAACTGCCAGAACGAAAACAGGGAACTCTCAGCCAACTATCAGGATGCAAAGGAGCAGCTCGCCGCCTCGCAGGCCCGTGTGGCCTCGCTGCAAGAGCGTCTGGCGCAGCAGCAGAAAGACTATGCCGCCCTGCAGAAGAGTCTCGACAAGAGCCTCTCGAACACCAGCGACAACAACATCAACATCTCGAAGCTTGTAGACCAGATCAACGAGTCGAACCAGTATATCCGTCACCTGGTGGCGGTGAAGTCGAAGAGCGACTCGCTCAACATGGTGCTCACCAACAACCTCACCCGCTCGCTGAGCCGTGAGGAGATGAAGGAGGTTGACGTGCAGGTGCTCAAGGGCGTGGTGTATATCTCGCTGGCCGACAACATGCTCTACAAGAGCGGCAGCTACGAGATCAACGACCGTGCCGAGCAGACCCTCAGCAAGATCGCCAAGATCATCATGGACTATAAAGACTACGACGTGCTCATCGAGGGCAACACCGACAATGTGCCCATCAACACCGACGCGGCCTCGATGAAGAACATCCGCAACAACTGGGACCTCTCGGCCTTGCGTGCCTCTTCGGTGGTGCAGTATCTCATCGACCACTTCGGCGTGGCACCCAAGCGTCTCACCGCCGGCGGCCGTGGCGAGTTCAACCCCATTGCCAGCAACGACACCGAGCTGGGCAAGCAGCGCAACCGCCGCACACAGATCATCATCACGCCGAAGCTCGACCAGTTTATGGATCTCATCGACAAGGCACCTGAAGAGAAGTAACACATCACTTGCGGCAGCCATCTGGCTGCCATAAGCATCGGCCGATGATGCTTGTATACGATAAACGGGGAAATATATTGCAATGTGGCAATTATTTCCCCGTTTTGGTTTTAAATACAAAGATTTTTGTTAATTTTGTCGACAAAGATGAACGACAACTAGGAAACAACTAATACAACATGAATATGGGAAAGATAAAAATGACCACGCCGCTGGTAGAGATGGACGGCGACGAGATGACACGTATCCTGTGGAAGATGATCAAGGATGAGCTGATCGTCCCCTTTGTCGACCTGAAGACCGAATACTACGACCTGGGGCTGCCTTGTCGCGATGCCACCAACGACCAGGTGACCATCGACTCGGCCCATGCCGCCATGAAGTATGGTGTGGCCGTGAAGTGTGCCACCATCACGCCCAATGCGCAACGCATGGACGAATACAAGTTGCACAAGATGTGGAAGAGCCCCAACGGCACCATCCGCTCGATCATGGACGGCACCGTGTTTCGTGCGCCCATCACCATCGAGAGCATCCATCCGGTGGTGAAAAACTGGGAGCAGCCCATCACCATCGCCCGTCACGCCTACGGCGACGTGTACAAAGGCGTGGAGCTGCGTGTCGACGAGCCGTATACGGCCAAGCTGGTGGTTGAGGGACAGAGCGGAAAGCGTCAGGAGGTGGTGATCCACAGCTTCGACGGGCCGGGCGTGGTGCAGGGCATGCACAATACCGACAAGAGCATCCGCTCGTTTGCCCACAGCTGCTTCAAGTTTGCCGTCGACACGCGGCAAGACCTCTGGTTTGCCACCAAAGACACCATCTCGAAGACCTACGACGCACAGTTCAAGCAGATTTTCGAGGAGGTCTACGAGTCCGATTACAAGGCGCGGTTCGAGGAGCTGGGCATCGAATATTTCTATACGCTCATCGACGACGCCGTGGCGCGTGTCATCCGCTCGAAGGGTGGCTTCATCTGGGCCTGCAAGAACTACGACGGCGACGTGATGAGCGACATGCTCTCCACGGCCTTCGGCTCGCTGGCCATGATGACCTCGGTGCTCGTGTCGCCCGACGGCAAGTACGAGTATGAGGCCGCCCACGGCACCGTGACCCGCCATTATTACCGTTACCTCAAGGGCGAGGAGACCTCTACCAACCCCATGGCCACCATCTTTGCCTGGAGCGGCGCACTGCGCAAGCGCGGCGAGCTCGACGGCATCGCCGAGTTGGTCAACTTCGGCGACCAGCTCGAGGGGGCTTGCATCGACACGCTCAACGAGGGCATCGCCACCAAAGACCTCGTGGGACTGATGGAGGGCGTGGAGGCCAGGGCGGTCAACTCGGCCGACTTCATCGCTGCCATCCGTGCGCGACTGGAGCAGCGGCTGGCCTAAACACCGTGGTCTAGGCACATACTATCACGGCCAAGAAGTGGGGCTATGCCCACTTCTTGGCCGTCTTTGGCTGGGTCATTTCTTGTTGTCGGCTTCGGGCTTCATAGGGTAGATATACCTGAACGAGTCCATCGACACCACCCGGCCGTCTCTGAAGCCCACCAGTATAACGTCGTAGTCGCCGTTGAGGGCTTCGTTCTTGTGGTATTCCCATTGTTCGATACCGTTCTCCATGAATCGCCGATAGCTGGGCTTCGACTTCATGATGGTCGACACTTCGTCGTAGGTCTGGCCTTGCTGAATCTGGGTGAGGTAGGGCAGGCTGCTGCCGAGGCCCAGTGCGGCACAGGCGTTGAGGGTGAGGGCGGCAAAGCAAACGGCCAGCCCCTGCATAAGTCTTGTTTTTCCGGTCATAGCTCAAAGGGTGTTGTTTGTGGGGCAAAGATAGGGCTTTGCGCGGCATTTGTGGTCTTGTTATCCCTACCAAACGATAGGGGAATCCCTATGGCCTGCGGCCCGGGACTCCCCCTGTGGTGTGTGCGGCCCTCGTCAGTCGATGGAGGCCAGCTGTTCTTTGCTCAGCACCTGGTGGTGTGGGCGCGGGCTCACCTTAAACTTGTCGAACCCCTCGCCGTAGACCCCGATGACGTTGGTTTGTGTGACAAATGCGTTGGGGTCTATCTCTTTGATGATGTTGAAGATGATGTTGCTCTCACGCCGCTTGGCCATGATGAAGAGCATCTTCACCTCATGACCGGTGTAGAAGCCGTGGGCCTCGATGACCGTGGCTCCACGGTGCGGATAGACAGCGATGCGCGAGGCAATCTCTTTGTACTTGTTGGAGATGATGAAAAACTGCACGCTGCGGTGCATCACCTGCACTACCTGGTCGATGCAGAAGCTCGTCACCCAGAGCACTACGTAGCCGTAGATTACCTTCTCCCAGTCGTGGAACACCAGATACGACGAGGAGATGATGACGATGTCGCAGAGCATGATGACGCGCCCGAGCGAGATGTCGCGGTATTTGTTGACGATGGCCGCCACGATGTCGGTGCCGCCCGTGGAGCCATGGAACGAGAACCCCAGTCCGATGCCTGAGCCGCAGAAGATGGCACCGATGATGCAGGCCATGAACGGCTGGTCGTGCAGCAGCCGGGTGTCGCCCACCTGCTTCTGCATCAAGGCAGTTACCGAGGTGAGCACGATGACGGCATAGATGGTCTTGATGCTGAACTTGAAGCCCAGAATCTTCAGGGCAAACATCAGCAGTACGGCGTTGATGCCGAAGTAGCTCATCTGCACGGGAATGCCGGTGCCCCAGAACAGCACCGACGCGATACCCGGCACACCACCCGTGGTGATGCTGTTGGGCAGTAGGAAGATGTTCCAGCCGATGGAGTAGGACACCATGCCAACGGCAATCATGAGATAATCTCTCACCTCATTCCATATTTTTACTTTTGTTGCATTCATCGTTAGTGTAGTCTTTTGGTCGTGCTCAAGGGTTGTATCAATGTTGTAAGTGATGCGGATAGATGGTTGCAGGCTGTGTGTCAGACATGGCTTGGTGTGGGCTTGGCAGTCATACCGCTGCCGTGTCAGATTCCCAGCCCGCCGGTGAAGCTCACATCCTGTGCCTTGCTCTGCATGATGCTCGAGTGGGGCGGCACGCTGTGGGTGAGCCATACGTTACCGCCGATGATGGTGTCGTGGCCGATGGTGATGCGTCCCAGCAGTGTGGAGTTGGAGTAGATGGTCACATGGTCTTCGATGATGGGGTGACGGGGCATCGATGGCTCCTCGGCTTCCTCGCGCGGAGAGGAGTAGGCACTGGCTCCCAGCGTCACGCCTTGGAACAGGTGTACGTGGTCGCCGATGATGCTGCTCTCGCCAATCACCACGCCCGTACCATGGTCGATAGAGAAGTAGGCGCCGATCTGCGCGCCGGGATGGATGTCGATGCCGGTCATGGCGTGAGCCTGCTCGGTGATGATGCGCGGAATGACGGCGATGCCCATGGTGTGCAACTCGTGGGCCACACGGTAGTGGAGCATGGCCTGGATGACCGGATACGAGAAGATTACCTCGCCGTAGGTGCTGGCCGAAGGGTCGGCGTTGAAGATGGCCTCGACATCAGAGAACAGCAGACGCTTGATCTTGGGCAGCGTGTCGATGAACCGGGCGGTCACCTCATCGGCCTGTATGCCCACCTCTTGTTCGTCTCCGCTGGTGAAGAGAAGGGCCAGTTGCACCTGCCGTTGCAGCAGTGTGGCCAGGCGTTCCATGTTCACGCCGATGTGGTAAGAGCGGATGTTGCTGTCGGTCTGGCGCTTGTCGAAGAAGCCGGGGAAGATGATCATTTTCACCAGACTGACGATCTCCCTCAGCGCTTCCACAGAGGGCAGCGGGGCATCGTTTTGAGGCACCATTTTCTCCTCTTCCTCAGAGATGCGGGTGAGGAGGGCTACGTTCTTCTGAAAGATATCGTCGTTCATCGTTTTCGGGTTGTGCTATATCGTTGCAAAGTTACAGATTAAACTTGAAATATGCAGTTATTTGACTGACAAAAAGTTTGTAACGATAATGTAATATGTATGAAGTTGATTGTAACACATGTTTAAATGCCTTGTAATATATTTGGCATAACTTTGCCTGCAAAAAGTATAAACAATTGTAAGTTAGTGCAATGAGTGTTATTTATCTATGCATCGTCATTTTCTTGCTATGCCTGGCAGTCTTCGATTTGTTTGTGGGCGTGAGCAATGATGCAGTCAATTTTCTTCAATCGGCTATCGGAGCTAAGGTGGCCAAGTTTCGCACCGTGCTCATTGTAGCCTCGTGTGGCGTGGCCATCGGTGCGGTGATGTCTACGGGGATGATGGATGTGGCGCGCCATGGCATCATGACTCCCACCCACTTCTCGTTTGCTGAGGTGATGACCATCTTCCTTGCGGTGATGGTGACCGATGTCATCGTGCTCGACATCTTCAACTCGATGGGCATGCCCACTTCCACCACCGTGTCGCTGGTGTTTGAGCTTCTGGGCGGCACGTTCATCCTGGCCAGCATCAAGGTGCTCACCGACGACGGCCTGAGCTACGGCGACCTGCTCAACAGCAGCCAGGCCCTGAAGACCATCATGGCCATCTTCATCAGCGTGGCCATAGCCTTCTTCTTCGGCGTGGTGGTGATGTGGGTGTCGCGCCTGGTGTTCACCTTCAACTACAAGCGCCAGATGAAGTATTTCATCGCCATCTTTGGCGGTGTGGCTTTCACGGCCCTGGCCTACTTCATCTTCCTCAAGGGCTTGGGCAAGAGCCCGTACATCCCTGCCTCGATGCGCGACTATATCGACGCCAACACCCGCATGCTGCTGGCCTACACCTTCGTGGTCTCCACGCTGGTGATGGAGCTGTTGCATCTCATGCGTGTCAATATCTTCAAGTTTGTGGTGCTCATGGGTACCTTTGCACTGGCCATGGCCTTTGCCGGCAACGACCTGGTGAACTTCATCGGTGTGCCTCTGGCAGGTCTCGACTCATACCAGGACTTCATCGCCAACGGTGACGGAGCCACCCCGTCTACCTTTATGATGACCTCGCTCATGGAGAGCGCCAAGACCCCGCCTTACTTCTTGCTGGGTGCCGGCGTCATCATGATCATTGCACTGGCCACCTCGCGCAAGGCCCGCAACGTGATCAAGACCTCGGTCGACTTGAGCAGGCAGGACGAGGGCGACGAGATGTTCGGGTCGTCGTTTGCCGCCCGCAGCATTGTGCGTGTCACTCAGAACAGCGTCTCGACCGTGGCCGACGTGATGCCGCGTGGCCTGCGCGCATGGATTGGCAGTAGGTTCAACAAGAACGATGTCATCCTGGAAGAAGAGGGCGCCGCCTTCGACCTGGTGCGCGCCGCCGTCAACCTGGTGCTGGCTGCCATGCTCATCACCATCGGCACCAACTACAAGCTGCCGCTGTCTACCACCTACGTCACCTTCATGGTGGCCATGGGTTCGAGCCTGGCCGACCGCGCCTGGAGCCGCGAGAGTGCGGTGTTCCGTGTGACGGGTGTGCTGAGCGTCATCGGCGGGTGGTTTATCACCGCTGGTGTGGCCTTCGCCGCCTGTGCCGTGGTATGTCTGGCCATGTTCTATGGTGGCATCGTGGTACAGGTCATCTTCATGGGACTCGTCGTTTTCTCGCTCATCCGCTCCAGCCGGGCCTATGCGCAGAAGGCCGCCGAGGAGAAGAAGACCAGCCGCTTTGCCCTGATGATGCGCGTGCGCGACCCCGAGCTGGTGTGGGACATCCTGCGTCGCCAGGTCACCCGCACACAGTCGTTTGTCAACCGCTTCTCGCAAGACCAGTTCAACCGCATCGTCGAGGCCTTTGCCAACGAGAGTGTGCGTGACCTGCGCCATTGCCGTAGTGACCTGCGCGACGAGCTTAAGGCCTTGAAGACCTTCCGCCGGCAGGAGATGCTCGGGCTCAAGCGGGCCCCGGCCGAGGTGGCCATCGAGCGCAACACTTGGTTTCACGTCGGCGCCAACGCCAACCAGCAGTTTGTGTATTGTCTGCTGCGCATGCTCGAACCCATCAAGGAGCATGTCGACAACAATTTCAACCCGCTGCCCGAGGCCTACGCCAACGAGTTCGAGCAGGTACGCCGCAAGATCAATGACCTGATGCAACAGTCGCGCACGGCCATCGATACCAACCACTACGAGGGCTACCGCAACATCCTGGCCGAGGCTGACATGTGCAAGGACGAGTTGTCGGTCATCCGCAAGCGACACCTCGACCGCCTGCAGGCCACTGCCGACAGCCGTATGTTGCAGGTGTCGATGGTATATCTCAACCTGTTGCAGGAGAGCCAGGAGTTTCTGAGCATCATGCGTCACCAGTTGCGCGCCGCCAAGAAATTCATGGAAAACTGAACCACTCCTCCCGGCTCATGGCATGGTGATGAGCCGGGAGAGTGTTATGATTGCAAACGAAAGGGCATGATATTCATGCTCTTTTTGTTTGTTTGTTGGTTGGTAGATTGACGGGGCTGGTTTGTTGGTGGGTTAGTATTTTGATTGTCATATCATCTTAGCAGGTTCGACAAGGGACTGCAAAAGTGCTGTAATCTCGTGATTGTACCTTTGCAGCCATCGGAAAACAAGAGTCTGTTTATATGAGAAAAAGATTTACTGTGATGATGCTACTGGCCGCCGCGCTCTCTGCCCAGACGGCCGAGGTGGTTCCCGAGGCAACCTTGGGAGCGGTACGTGGTAGAGTGGTGGACAATTCCAAAGAGGTGCTGCCTGGCGCCTCGGTATATATCGAGTCGTTGCAGACCGGTGTGGTGAGCGATATCAACGGTTTCTACAACCTGTCCAACCTCAAGCCCGGCACCTACCAGGTGACGGTGAGCTACGTGGGTTATACGCCGGTGACCACCTCTGTGACCATTACCAGCGGCGGTGCCGTAGAGCGAGACATCGTGATGAACGAAGGCATGGTGCTCAAGGAGGTGAGGGTCAACGGCGCCTTTCACGGACATCGCAAGGCGCTCAACATGCAGAAGAACAGCATGGGCGTGACCAATGTGGTGAGCGCCGACCAGGTGGGCAAGTTCCCCGACTCTAACATCGGCGACGCTCTGAAGCGCATCAACGGCATCAACGTGCAGTATGACCAGGGTGAGGCACGCTTCGGGCAGGTGCGCGGCACGGCCGCCGACCTCTCGTCGGTGACGCTCAACGGCAACCGCATACCCTCGGCCGAGGGAGACACCCGTAACGTGCAGCTCGACCTCATACCTGCCGACATGGTGCAGACCATTGAGGTCAACAAGGTGGTGACAGCTGACATGGACGGCGACGCCATCGGCGGAAGCATCAACCTCGTGACCAAGAGCACACCCTACCGCCGCGTGCTCAATGCCACGGCAGGAACGGGCTACAACTGGGTGAGCGGCAAGATGGAGAAAGAGCTGGGCCTGACCTGGGGCGACCGCTTCTTCGACAACAAGCTGGGACTGATGCTCGCCGCCTCGTACCAGTTTAACCCTGGCGGCTCAGACAATACCGAGTTTACCTACGACGTGGACGATAATAATAAGGTGTACCTCGACAAGGCCGAGGTGCGCCAGTATTATGTCACCCGCGAGCGGCAGAGCTACTCGCTTTCCAGCGACTATCAGTTCAATGCCGACCACAAGATTGGCTTCAAGGCCATGTACAACCGGCGTTCCGACTGGGAGAACCGCTACCGCATCACCTACAAGAAGCTGGGCAGCAAGGCCAGCAAGCAGAGCATGGTGCTGCAGACTAAGGCCGGCAGCGACGACAACAGAGATGCCCGGCTGGAGCTACAGCAGACCATGGACTTTGCCCTCGACGGCGAGCACCACCTCGGTAACCTCGAGATGGACTGGATGGGATCGTTCAGCCGCGCCACCGAAGACCGCCCCAACGAGCGATACATCGGTATGGTGATGAAGGGCAAGGATGCCGCCAACAGCGATTTCTTCGACGGCCTCACCTTTGAGGACGCCGGTGGTCGACAGCCCTATGCCTCCCGCCGCATAGGTGACGTGGGCGACTACAAATGGGGAGTCGACGAGTTTACCAACTCCAACCAGGAGATCTACGAGAACGAATGGAAGTTCAGACTCAACTTCACGCTGCCCCTCACCAACGGTCTTTATGGCAACACGCTGAAGTTTGGTGGTAAGTATATCTCCAAGGAGAAAGACAAGGAGATCCATTGCTTCGACTATTCCGACGCCTTCGCCGATGCCATCGGCGACACCTGGGCGCAGAACATGCGACCGCAGATACGCTCAGGCTTCATGGCCGGCGACAACTATCCCGAAGGCACACCCTTCGTCAGCAGACAGTTTATGGGCAATATCGACTTTGCCTCGCTCAAGGGCACCGAGCTCAACTCAGAGGCTGCCGGCAACTTTCATGCCCGCGAGCAGGTGACCAGTGCATACCTGCGCCTCGACCAGCGCCTGGGCAGCCAGCTCAGCCTCGTGGCAGGTCTGCGCATGGAGCATACCAACCTCGACTACCGCGGCTACAACTGGGTGGTGACCGACCCTGCTGACGAGAACGGCAAGCTGGTGCCCACGGGCGACAACAAGAACAACTACACCAACTGGCTGCCCAGTCTGCTGCTCAAATACACCCCGATGACCGACTGGAACGTGCGTGCCTCGTTCACCGAGACCCTCAGCCGTCCTAAATATTCGGCCCTCATCCCCAACGTGAGCTACACCGTGGCCGATGAGGAGGCCACCATCGGCAACCCCCATCTCAAGGCCACCACGGCCTATAACTTCGACCTCTCCACCGACTACTATTTCAAGAGCGTGGGCATGGTGAGCCTCGGCGTGTTCTACAAGCGTCTGAACAATGTCGTCGTGAGCGAGGTGTGGAAGGCCACCGAAGACCCCAACATCCCCTCGGGGCTGCTCAATGCCGACGGTGAGGCACCCAAATACCAGATTACCAAGCCCATCAATGCCTACGACGCCCGCCTCTTCGGCGTGGAGGTGGCCTATGAGCGCGACTTCGGCTTCATTGCCCCGGCCCTCAAGTGCATCGGCTTCTATGGTACCTACACCTATACCCACAGCAGCACGCTGAACCATAAGTTTGAGCACCGCTCGACGGCCGACGCCGGTGACATCAAGATGACCGGCAGCCCCGAGCACACGGCCAACGCCTCGCTCTACTTTGAGAAGAGCGGCGTGAACCTGCGACTGAGCTGGAACACGGCCTCGAGCTTCATCGACGAGCTGGGCACCGTGGCCGCCCTCGACCGCTACTACGACAGCGTGAACTACCTCGACCTCAATGCCAGCTACACCTGGGGCAAGCAGGCCCGGTTCACGGTCTTTGCCAATGCCACCAACCTGCTCAACCAACCCCTGCGCTATTACCAGGGCACCAAAGACCGCACCATGCAGTCGGAGTATTATGGTGTGCGCGTGAATGCCGGCGTGAAGATTGCTTTATAAAACTCAAGAAAGATGAAGAAGATAAGTCTACTGATCCTTACCCTGTGGTCTGTGCTGTGTGTTGCGGCACAGGCCGCAGATTATTCTGTCTACGACGGAAAGTTCAATTTCATAGTCTGCAACGACCTCGGACGCAATGGCTACTACGACCAGAAGCCCATTGCCGAGCTCATGGGCCGTATGAGCGAGGAAGGCGTCGACCCCGAGTTTGTGGCCGCCCTGGGCGACATCCACCACTTCAACGGCGTGCAGAGCACTGCCGACCCACTGTGGATGACCAACTATGAACTGGTGTACAGTCATCCCGAGCTGATGCTCGACTGGTATCCCATCTTGGGCAACCACGAATACAGGGGCAACACCCAGGCGTGCATCGACTACAGTGGGGTGAGCCGACGCTGGGTGATGCCGGCGCGCTACTACACCAAGGTGTTTGCCCACGACGGCATGACGCTGCGCCTGGTGTGGATCGACACCACCCCGATGATCTCCAAATACCGTAACGACCCCGAGGGCTATCCCGATGCCGCACGGCAAGACTGGCACCGGCAGCAGCAGTGGCTCGACTCGGTGCTCACCGCCGAGCGCGAAGACTGGGTCATCGTCATGGGCCACCATCCCATCTTCGCCGACACGGGCAAGGAGCTCACCGAGCGCACCGACATGCAACAGAACGTCGATGCCATCCTCCGGAAGCATAAGGTCGACTTCTATATCAACGGCCACATCCACAACTTCCAGCACATCCGCAGCAAGGGTAGCAACATCGACTACATCACCAACAGCTCGGCATCGCTGGCGCGCAGCAAGGTCAGGGCTGTCGAGGGCACCGTATATTGCAGCGGTGAGCCGGGGTTCTCGGTGGTCTCGGCAAGCAGAGACACATTGGCACTGCGTATGATCGACAAGCATGGCCAAATCCTGCACGAGGTAGTGCGGACACGCAATTGAACATCAGGGGCTGCCCGCCGGGGCAGCCCCTGATGCTTATCCATACCCCGAAAGGAGAGTTGCGGCGGTGTCGGGACGTCCTGTCCGTATGCTGCTTCGACTGGAACCAGATTCTGCTTCGACTGGAACCAGATTCTGCTTCGACTGGAACCAGATTCTGCTTCGACTGGAACCACACCTCGGTTTGCCCGCAGCCGCATGGCGATGGCATGCTTACCGCCCCTCCTCCGCACGGTTGCCGTCCTGCGAGAAGGCTGTGGAGGCTTGTCATAACCATGTAATATCTGTCACCCCATCGTAAACAAGATGTGAATACTTCGTCAAATGGGCGCAACGACTATGTAATAACGCAGACGTAACTTTGCAGTGCAAAAGTTAATCAAGCGTATTATATATTAAGATGAAAGATTGCAAAAGGGGAATAGCAGTTATGGTACTGCTGATGATGGCTGCTGTTTATGGTATGGCCCAGACGATAGTGGGCAAGGTGGCCGATGGTAAGACAAAAGAAGCGCTCATCGGGGCCATGGTGACCATCAAGGGCACCGACAAGCGCGCCGTGACCGACATGGACGGCAACTTCACGCTCGACGGGCTGCGAAGCAATGCCGCTTACGACCTGGTGGTGAGCTACGTGGGCTACAAGACCCAGACGCTGAGCCAGGTGAAGAGCAAGGGCGGGGCCGGCGAAGAGCTGCTCGTCGCCATGCAGCCCGACGAGCACACGCTGGGCGAGGTGTCGATTGTGGGCATCGAGCGCAAGAACACCGAGGTGGCTGCCGTGCAGCAGGTGAAGAACAGCGATGTCATCGTGAGCAACGTCTCGGCCCAGGAGATTGAGAAGACGCAAGACTCCAATGCCGGCGAGGTCATCAGACGTGTGCCGGGCGTGAGTCTCATCGACGACAAGTTTGTGATGGTGCGCGGCCTCTCGCAACGATATAATAATGTATGGATGAACGGCGGTGCTGTGCCCAGCAGCGAGGCCGACAGCCGCGCATTCTCGTTCGACATCATTCCCAGTCAGCAGATCGACAACCTCACCATTGTGAAGACGCCTTCTGCCGAATATCCTGCCGACTACACCGGTGGCTTTATCTTGATCAATACCAAAGAAATACCCGTTTCCAATGCTCTCTCTTTCACCGTGGGCAGCAACTGGAATGATGCCTCATTGGGTGATTTCACCTCCTTTTCAAAGAGCACCTCCTCGATGGAGAGCATGGGCTCGTCGCTGCTGACGGGTGGGTTCAACAACGACTGGCACGTGAAAAGCCAAAGCGTGTACGGCGACCTGAAGGTCGGCATGAACGGTGCCTACCGTTGGAAGATGGGCAGCCATCGCGTGGGGCTCATTGCTGCGGCCAACTACTCCAACGAGTATCGCACCTACGACGACATGCTGAACAACCTCTTTGATGTGTACGATGCGGTAAACGACCGCAGCAACTACCTGCGTCACTCTACCGACAACCAGTACAACAACAACCGTCGCCTGGGTGCCATGCTCAACTTCACGATGCTCTCGCCCACGGGCAACCATAAGTATGAGATCAAGAACATCTTCAACCACCTCACCAACCAGCGATACACCTGGCGTGAGGGCGTATCGGCACAGGCCAACCTTGAGCACTCGGCCGAGTACTACTATCGCAGCCGCACTACCTATAACGGCCAGATTACGGGCAAGCACACCTTCACGGGCGACCAGCTCGACTGGAGCCTGGGCTATGCCTACGCCAACCGCTATCTGCCCGACCGTCGCCGCTATCTGGTGGACGATGCCATCGAGAACGGCGTCTTGTCTCTGACGACGGGCAATGACATCACCCGTGAGTGGACACAGCTCAACGAGCATATCGTATCGGCCAATATCAACAACAAGAAAGACTTTCGTTTCAACACCTGGACACCCAGCCTGAAGTTTGGTGCCTATGGTGAATACCGCACCCGCGACTATATGGCCCGTGAGTTTATCTACAACTGGGACGCATCGAACAACAGTCTGCCTGCCGGATTCCGTCAGATGGACATTCCCACATTGCTCTCAGACGAGGCCAACCTCGGAGACGGGAAACTCGATGTGCTGGAACAGGTGCGCTGGCGTAACAACTATAGCGGAAACAACACCCTTGGCGCAGGATACCTCACGGCGTCTCTCCCCTTTGGCCCTTTGAGCATCCTCGCCGGGGTCCGCTTTGAACATAACGACATGGAGCTGATCTCCAACACCCGCGACTATGAGCGCAGTGAGAGCTCGCGCCACTATCGCGACGACGACCTCTTCCCCTCGTTCAACGCTACCTATAAGTTCAACGACCAGCACCAGCTGCGTGCCAGCTACGGCCGCACCATCAACAGGCCCGAGTTTCGCGAGGTGTCGTCGTCGGTATTCTACGACTTCGACCTGGCCTCCAACGTGCAGGGTAACACCGAACTCAAGAGCAGCCGCATCGACAACATCGACCTGCGCTACGAGTTCTATCCCTCGCGCGGCGAGCAGATCTCGGTGGCAGCCTTCTACAAACATTTCGACTCGCCCATCGAGTGGACCTACACCGTGGCCGGTGGTACCGACCTCATCTACTCATACAAAAACGCACAGAGCGCCAACAATATCGGTCTGGAGCTCGATGTCCGCAAGGACCTCTCGTTCATCGGGCTGCGCAACTTCAGCTGGTCGTTCAACGGTGCCCTCATCCACAGTCGCGTGACCTTCCCCACCGGCTCTAAGGAGGAGAACCGCCCCATGCAGGGACAGTCGCCCTATCTGGTCAACACCGGACTGTTCTACCGCAATGAGGCCCTCAAGCTCAACGTGGCTTTGCTCTACAACCGCATTGGTAAGCGTATCATCGGCGTGGGACGCTCAGAGGGTACCACAGGCTCGAGTTCCGACGAGGCGGCTCGCATACCCGACTCCTACGAGATGCCGCGAAACGTCCTCGATTTCTCGGCCACCAAGAAGTTTGGCGCACACTGGGAGCTGAAGTTGAGTGTCCGTGACCTACTGGCCGAGAAGGTGTTCTACAAGCAGTTTGCCGAGGTGTATTATTCAGACGGAAGTCATAAGACCGTCGACGAGATCGTACGCCGATACAAGCCCGGCCGCAACATCGGACTCTCGCTGGTGTATAAGTTGTAGAAACGGAGAGCGAGAAAATAAAGATTGAATAGAAAACAAGAGAAGTCTGGAGTGAGGTAGGGTTTACCATACGGACTCAGAGACAATAACATCAACGAATCATTTATGTTTAACAAACATCATAACATTATGAACAAACAATTGTTGTATGGATGCATGGGCATCCTGATGGTTGCAGCAGGCATGACGGCTTGCAGCAGTAATGACGACCCTGTGACACCCGGTAATCCCGGTACCACCAGTTACACATGGACTACGGATGGCGGACTGAAAGCCTGTACGGGCATACTCTTCAGCGATGGCAAGGAAGATGCTGCGGGCACAGAGATTGGCAATGGCGACCAGGAGTTTGTCTTCACAGGCAAGCAGACCATCAAGAAGGGTACATACCTGTTGAAGGGCTGGGTGTATGTGGCTGACGGCGCAGAACTCACCATCGAGCCCGGAACAGTCATCAAGGGCGATAAGCTGACCAAGGCCTCGATCATTGTGGAGCGTGGCGGCAAGCTCATTGCCAAGGGTACGGCCAGTGCACCCATCGTCTTTACCTCTGCGCAGGCCAAGGGCAGCCGCAAGCCAGGCGACTGGGGCGGCGTGATTCTCTGTGGTAAGGCTCAGAACAACCAGAATGAGATGCAGATCGAGGGTGGCCCCCGCACCAAGCACGGCGGTAGCGACAATGCCGACAACTCGGGCGTGTTGAGCTATGTGCGCATCGAGTTTGCCGGTTATCCCTTCGAGAAAGACAAGGAAATCAACGGTCTGACCTTCGGCTCGGTAGGTTCGGGCACGCAGATTGACCACGTACAGGTGTCGTATTCGAACGACGACTCATACGAGTGGTTCGGCGGCGATGTCAACTGTAAGTATATGATAGCCTACAAGGGCTGGGACGATGACTTCGATACCGACAACGGTTTCTCGGGCAAGGTGCAGTTCGGCCTCGTGGTGCGCGACTCCCGAATTGCCGATACGTCACAGAGCAACGGTTTCGAGAGCGATAACAACGCAGGTGGTACGGCCGTGTCCCCTTACACCACCGCAACATTCTCAAACATCACCTTCGTTGGGCCGAAGCTTGACGGCAGCTTCCAGAACACGGTCGACTATATCACTGGCGGTGCGATGAACCCCAACAACGGTGCTGCTCTCGGCAAGTTCCAGGCTGCTATGCAGATCCGCCGCAACTCGCGCCTCAACTGCTTCAACTCGGTGGCCCTGGGCTACCCCATCGGTCTGATCCTCGACAACCAGAAGGGTGACACCCAGGGTGCTGCCAAGGCCGGCATGCTGAAGATCAACAACGTATGGTTTGCGGGCATGGACGTGACGGGTACAGATGCCAACAAGAGCTACGACGATGTGCTTGTGACGGGTTACGATGCCAGCAGCAAGCCCATCTACGACACCACCCAGAAGAGCTTCTCGAGCACATGGTTCAACGCCCAGAGCGGCAACAAGGTATTGGCCAACATCGCCGACCTGGGCATGGCAGCCAACGGCTACATGCCTTCGGCAGGCAGCGCATTGCTCACCGCAGCCCTCTTCACCGGCCTCGACGGCTGGTTCACCCAGGTGCCCTACATCGGTGCCTTCAATGCCGGCGACAACTGGCTGAGCGGTTGGACCAACTTCGACCCTGAGAACACCGACTACTAAAGATCCTTATCAGTCCCTGGCAGTTGCCGCATGGGGGCTGTCAGGGCTTTTTTACAGCACAAAAGACTCCGGGATGGGCTGCCTTGCATCCTGCCCAGGGGTCTTTCGGTTGATGGCATATCGTACCACAATGCCGCGTTTCAGCCACTCCACATAAAGCATTCGTGCCCCTTAGGGGCTTGTGTTCAGGGTGTTGCGGTGTTATGGTTTCTCAATTCTTTTTTAATAACATTGTAACGCAACCCTCATCGTTTTGTGCCAATTATTTCCTACCTTTGCAAACAACAAAGCGAGAAAACTTATGTCAGAAGTAACGAAGTACAGTATCCTGGTAGTTGACGATGAAGACGATCTTTGCGAGATCCTCAGGTTTAACCTTGAAACAGAAGGCTATCAAGTAACCACGGCAAACTCGGCCGAAGAGGCGCTGAGGCTCGACCTCACTCATTTCAACCTGATGCTCCTCGATGTCATGATGGACGGGATGTCGGGATTTGCGATGGCCAAGCAGGTGAAGGCCAACCCCGAGACCGCCCATATACCCATCGTCTTCCTGACGGCACGCGACACCGAGAACGACACCGTGACGGGTTTCAACCTCGGTGCCGACGATTATATCTCCAAACCTTTCTCCATCCGCGAGGTGCTGGTGCGTGTGCGGGCGGTCATCCGGCGTACCGACGAGCGGCGGGCCATCCACTCTTCCACGCTGAGTTACCAGGGCTTGGTCATCAATCTCGACCGCAAGACCGTGGCGATCGATGGCGAAGACATCGCCTTCACCAAGACCGAGTTTGAGCTCCTCCGCCTTCTCCTCAGTGAGAAAGGACGTGTGTTCTCGCGTCAGGAACTGCTCGAGAAGGTCTGGCCGCGCGACGTGATGGTGCTCGACCGCACCGTCGATGTCAATATCACGCGTCTGCGCAAGAAGATCGGGCGTTTCTCCAAGTGCATCGTCACCCGTCTGGGCTTCGGTTATTATTTTGATGCTTGATGAAAAAGGTATCTGTAGGACAACGGCTCTATCTGAGTGTCTTGGGCATCTTTCTGCTTTATGCCGTGGCCTTCATCGTTTTCCAGCAGTATAGAGAGAAACAATACAAGAACAGCCTGCTGGAAAACAAACTTCAGGACTTCAATGGGCGTATGGACGAGGCCCTTCATTATCTGGGCAACACCAGTGAGGCGACCATCGACGCCTATGTCAAGAGCCATCCGCTGAAGGGTATCCGCGTGACGCTCATCAGGCCCGACGGCAAGGTTATCTACGATAACATCTATAAAAACTATAGCAGTTTCTCTAACCATCGCAACCGCCCGGAGGTGTTGGAGGCCATGAAGGGCGGACAGGGCTCGTCGGTAGAACGCAGGAGTCGCACGTTGAAGGTCGACTATTTCTATGCCGCCACCTATTTCCCACGCGAACAAATGGTCATCCGCACGGCCTTGCCTTATAACAACGACTTGGCGCGCAGCCTGCAAACCGACCTCCATTTCATCTGGTTTGCCCTCGTGGCCGTGATCATCCTCACCATTGTGCTCTACCGGTTTACCCATCGGCTGGGCACCAACATCACCAAACTGAAGATTTTTGCCTCACGTGCCGACCACAACGAGAGTCTTGAAACCGAGGACCTCATGGCCTTTCCTGACGATGAACTGGGCGAGATTGCCGAACGAATCATCAAGATCTACAAGCGCTTGCAGTCGACACGCCAGGAGCAGGGTATTCTGAAGCGACAGCTCACACAGAACATCGCGCACGAGCTCAAGACACCCGTGGCGAGCATCCAGGGCTATCTGGAGACCATCCTCGACAACCCTCGTATCGACGAACAGTCGAAACAGCAGTTCTTGCAGCGCTGCTACGCCCAGAGTGAGCGGCTGGCCTCGCTCCTGCGCGACATCTCTACGCTCAATAAGCTCGACGACGCGCCCGACCTGCATCAGTTTGAAGAGGTGAACATTGCTGAGCTGGTACACAATATCGAGCGCGAGACGGCACTGCAGCTGCAGGAGCGCAGTATGACCTTCGAGAATCACCTGCCCAATGTCTTGAAGCTGCAGGGCAACCGCTCGCTGCTCTACAGCATCTTCCGCAACCTCACCGACAACGCCATTGCCTACGCCGGCATTGGCGCCACCATATCACTTTGGGGCGAGAAAGAGGATGGCGAATGGAAGTTTGTGTTTCGTGACAATGGCACAGGGGTCGACGATAAGCATCTGCCCCGGCTCTTCGAACGGTTCTACCGCGTAGACAAGGGGCGCAGTCGGAAGATGGGTGGCACGGGCCTGGGACTGGCCATCGTGAAGAATGCCGTATTGTTGCATGGCGGTCGCATTGCCGTTCGCAACCATCCCAAGGGCGGTCTGGAGTTTACCTTCAGCCTGCTCGACGACGACATGCGCCGCAGCAAGTCGGATGCCACGCCACCGTCGCATAGCCCGTCATACGCTTCCGTCGCGTCATAATGCTGTCTCCGTAGCGCCATAGTGCCGTCTCGGTCACGTCGCCGTGGCGTTGCGGCGTCGCCGTTAGGCTCCGATACCAATTAGTTGGCTAAGTGCATTCCTGATGCCGTCTTCATCGACGCTGGTCGTGATGAAGTCGGCATTTCGTTTTACTTCCTCCCTGGCGTTGCCCATGGCCACGCCGATGCCCGCCTGACGCAGGATGGTGATGTCGTTGCCGCCATCGCCGAAGGCTATGGTCTGGGCCACGTCGAGGTGTTCGTGAGCCGCCATGGCCAGAAGCCCCTTGCCTTTGTCGGCATCGGCGTGAGTGATGTCGGTGAAGGCCGCTGTCCATCGGCCGCTGTTGCAGGCATGGAGCTGCGCGAGAAGCTCCTGCTCCTGTTCGGTCGTGATAAATGGGGTGAGCTGGATGACAGGTTCTCTCAGCACGCTGTCGAGAGGGGTGTACACAAAGTCGTGCAGGCCAAGCCCCTCGCTGAAAATCTCGTCTACGAGGGCGTTGTGGCGGTACACACCGATATGTTGCGCGCCTACCACGATGCATGGCAACTGCCAGCGGTCGCAGGCCTCGAGCACCTTTTCCACATCGTCGGCCTCGATGCTGTGGCAGCTCACCACCTCGTTGCCCACCATACACATGGCACCGGTGGCCGTGATGTAGCCGTCGATGAGGTCGGCAATCTGTCCGAGGTTGACGATGAAGGGTAGGGGGCGGCCTGTGGAGATATATACTTTGATGCCTTGTTGCTTGGCCAGTCGCAGGCTGTCGATGGTCGACTGGGGAATAAGATGCGTGTTGAAGCTGACAAGGGTGCCGTCAATATCGAAAAAAAGTGCTTTAATGTCCATAGTCCTTGATGTCCTTGGTTTGCAATGACATTGCAAAGATACGCCAATAATTTGGTGCCTACAACGATTTTTTGGTTTTTTAGGTGGGTTCTATTAATTAGCTTTGTCAGCTTTCGAGACTATCTTTGGGGTCAAATTGCAAGTACACGAAGGAGTTATGCGGGCATAACGACTGAGAGAACTTGCAATTTGAGCCGAAGAGAGTCCGAAAGATGGCAAAACGTAACCCATGATTTTATGATTTGGTTTCGGTGGTAATTAATAGAACCCACCTTTATATGGTCTCAATGGGTAGGTCTTTGGGCACCGCAGTAGCATGTGGGAGGGCTCTCGGCCTGTCTTCGGAGACAAGACTATGCTTGCACGGATAGGACTGAAGGGAGGTTTTACTATATCTACGAATAGTTCGTAAAAAGTTAAAATATAGTTCGATTTACATTATTTAACCCAATAATAGTTGTCTTCTCTACGAAATTTTCGTAGATTTGCGGCAGTTAAACATTACAAGATGGAAAAACTGACAAAACAAGAAGAGGAGGTGATGCAAGTCATCTGGCGTCTGGGCACCTGCGGCATCAAGGATATTGTAGACCTGCTGCCCCCTCCCCAGCCCCCTTACACCACCGTGGCCTCGGTGGTGAGCAAGCTCAAGCGCAAGCAGTATGTGGCGCAGGCCAAAGACGGCAAGGCCTACGTCTACGAGCCTGCCATTGCCGAGAACGACTACAAGCGCCGCTTCATGAAAGGCTTTGTACGCGACTATTTCCGCAGTTCGTTCAAAGAGATGGTGAGTTTCTTTGCCCGCAACGAGCAGTTGACCGAGCAAGACCTCAGAGACATCATCAAAGAGATCGAGCAAAACGGCTGACCGCCTGCAACATGTCATCCACCTAAACATCATTCGTCTTATGGCAGTGTATCTCCTTAAACTCAATTTCGCCCTGATGATGCTTTACGGCTTCTATCGGCTGGTCATGGCCCGAGACACGTTCTTCGGGTATCGGCGGGTGGCCCTGCTGGCCATCCTGCTGGTGAGCATGGTCGTTCCGCTGCTCGACCTGCAGCCTCTGCTGCAACACAACACCACGGCGGTGGGCATGGCCACGGCCTATGCCGACTATGTGCTGCCTGTGGTGCCAGTGTATGCCTCGTCGCCCACGTTCACCTGGATGGATGGCGTGGCGATGGCCTACTGGGTGGGTGTTGCCGTGTTTGCACTGAGATTTCTGGTGCAACTGGTCAGCATCGTGAGGCAGGCCATGCAGACCGAGGTGACCGAGGTAGACGGTGGGAGAGTCCACAGGCTGAAGAAGGATAGCAGTCCGTTCTCGTTCTTCCGTTGGATCTTTGTATGTCCTGAGGCCCACACCGACGAGCAACTACGCGAGATCATGGTCCACGAACAGGCCCACGTGGCACAATGCCACTCGCTCGACATCCTGATATCCGAGCTCTTCTGTGTGTTCAACTGGTTCAATCCGTTCTGCTACCTCATGAAACACGAGATTCGTCTCAATCTGGAATATCTGGCCGACGAGGCCGTACTCGACAGGGGAAATGCGCGCAAAACCTATCAGTACCACCTGCTCGGCCTGGCCTATCACCCTGCAAGGCGTGACCTGACCAATAACTTCAATGTCTTACCACTTAAAAATCGTATTCAAATGATGAACAAACGTCGTACTAAGGAAATTGGAAAAGCCAAGTATCTGCTCTTTGTGCCATTGGCCGCAGGACTTCTGGCCGTGAGCAATATCGAGATGATTGCCCGCACCGTGGGCGAGGAAGTGCCTGCGCTGGCCGGCATCGCCCGCCAGGGCGAGCAGCCAGAAATGGGCGAGGCCATGCCCCAGGTCATGGCCAGCAAACAACAGTCGGCCGCCCTGGCTGGGGCTCCTGCCACCCCTGAGGCCCCCGCGCTGACCGCCACCGATGTCCTGGACCAGCAACAGAAAGACAAAGGCGGCAAAGTGTATGACGTGGTCGAGGAGATGCCAGTGTTCCCAGGCGGTACAAGCGCTCTCATGACTTATCTCGCCAGCAACGTGAAATATCCCAAGGAGTGCCACGAGAAAGGCATCCAGGGCCGGGTGATTGTGCAGTTTGTCGTCGATACCGATGGCTCTATCACCGATGCCCGCGTCATCAGGGCTGTCGACCCGCTGCTCGATGCCGAGGCCCTGCGGGTGATCAATAGCATGCCCAAGTGGACGCCTGGCAAACAAAAAGGCAAGGCCGTGCGGGTGAAATACAACGTGCCTTTGTCGTACAAACTCACGGGTGGCAATGATAAGACAGAGCCGAAGACCGAGGGCAATGGTCCCAAGGTCACATTGGTGGAGCAGTCTCTGATTCTGGTCGACGGCAAGGAAATCAGTCGCGACCAGCTCAGTGCCATCGAGCCCGACCGCATCGAGTCGATCAACGTGGTGAAGGGCGACCAGGCTGTGGCGCTTTACGGCGAAAAGGCCAAGAAAGGAGCCATTGTCGTTACGATGAAGAAATAGGCCCGAAGGGGCTCTCCCGGCCTGCGGTCAGGCCCTGGCCGCAGGCTGTCTGGAATCGAGTCATGGGCTACATCGAGTCGAAACAGACGCTACTTCGAGTCGAAACAGATGCTATTTCGAGTCGAACCAGATGCTACTTCGAGTCGAACCAGATGCTATTTCGGGTCGAACCATGTCTTTTGCCTACCTTGTGCGGCCTAGCTGACGGGTGCTCCGGCGGTGTCGATGCTGTCCCATCATCTGATGAATGTGCATTTTACAAACAGCGTTATTCCCGTGCCTCGGCATCCCATCTTCTGGATATGGGTCGGGTAGAGAAAAACTTTCATAGCATTTCGAACTTTATAAATTCTCTTTAAAATGAAGAAGTGGATGATGCTTCTCTGCTTCCTTTGGGTTGCCTGTGCCCGTGCGGGTGCAGACAATCTTAGGGAGGTGGAGCTCGGCGACTCGTGCATGGCTCGCTTCGACCTCTTCCATGCCCTGCAGCACTATGAGGCCGCCCTTGCTCAGCGCGACGATGCCGTGGTGCGCATGCGCCTGGCCGAGTGCCACTACCGCCGCCACGACTATGCCAAGTGCATACAGGTGCTCAAGCCCGTGCCCGACGACTCGCTCAGCCACGAGGCCATGCGGCGTGTGTATTACAGTTTCAAGGAACTCGGCGACCAAGGCAGTCAGGAATACTGGGCGCGCACCATCGTCGGCCGCTATCCCATGGACGGCGAGATGGTGGCCGAGTTGGGTACGGTGTACCTGCTTACCAACATGGTCTACAAGGCCATAGCGGTATGTACTAAATACTGGTTGGAGGATGCCCATCATGCAGCGGTGAGCGGCGTGCTGGCCGATGCCCACTTTGTGAACCGTGAGTTTGTGATGGCCGGCGACCTCTATGCCGGGTTGCTGGCGGCCGGTGACAGCACCTATCACGTACTCTTCAACCTCGGCGTATGTCACGAACGGCTCGACCGGCCCGGGCAGGCCAGGGGCTGTTTCAGCGAGGCCATCGCCCGTTCCGACTCGGCCATCGCCGGTGCCCTCTACCACCAGGGCGCGGTGCTCAATGCGCTGGGCGAGCCCACAGCGGCCCAGGCGTGCTTCGAGAAGGCCCTGCAGGTGCTTACGCCCGACAACCTGCAGATGTTCGTATGCTACCGGGGCATGGCCGAGAGCCACTATGCGCGACGGCAATACCGTGAGGCGGCCTATGCCTTCCACGAGGCCCTGCGCTACGATGCCACGTCGCTCACCTCGTATTATTTTCTGGGTATCTGTCAGGAGGCATCGGGCAGCCGGCGCGAGGCCGTCCGCCAGTTCAACACCTTCTTGTCTATGGCTGCCAAGGTGAGCGAGCCCACAGACAGTCTCAAGGTCATGATAGACGATGCTCGGCGCCGCATCAAGTGAACGTGGCCTGCTGGTGAGGGTGTGCCGGGCGACGGTGGGTGGTGGGCCATGAGGGCTACGACTTGCGGGTGTAAGCCACCGTTTTTTGTTTGCCATCCAGGCTTTGCACCACCATGCGGTGGGAGCGACCTTCGATGAATGGGTAGCTCAGAAAATCATCGAAGGTGTTGACGGCCTTGCCGTCGATGCTCACGATGGTGTCGCCCTGGCGCAGCCCAGCCCGGTACTCGTCGCAGTCTTCGAGGATGAGGCCCACGGTGGGGCGCCCGTTGCGCGGCACGTAGGCGATGTGGGGCAGACGGTTGTTCACCGCCACGCTGTCGTTGTCGTCATAAGGCTGGAAGGTGATCTTGCGGCGGAAGCCGTTGATGGTCACCGTGCCGTAGTCGAGGATCTTCGCCCCGATGCGGCTGGCCCCCTGCGTGGTCATGGCACGCACGTCGGTGAAGGCAAACTCATCCCATTTCAGGCGGTCGAGCTTGAGAAACACCACCTCGTCGCGCGCCTCGGTCCCAATATGTCCGATGGCAAACGAGCCCGTGGCGCGTCCCTCCACCTGACTGCCTACGTTCTTGCTCTTGTAGGCGTGGGTGTCGAAGCTCTGCTTGTTCATGGCGAAGAGCTGCCGAGAGCCGGTGTCGAAGAGCACCTCGTCGACATGGCGTTTGAAAGGACTCACTAGCACGTAGGGCACAAACCACTTGAGCTTGTAGCGCAGGCCGTAGCCCGGCTCGCCGTCGAAGAAGTCGCGGCGGTCGGTCACCACCATGATGCCACGGCGGGCATCGATCTTGCAGCACAGTCCTTTGTTGAACAGGTCGAAGCCCAGGATGACATCGTAGTCGCCCCGGTGGTATGGACCTCTGAACACCGAGGCCACATAGTCGGACACGGTGAGGCGTCCCATTCTGAAGGGCGGCAGTTGGATGACGCGCACCGTGTCGAGGTGTCCGGCGGCATCGCGGCTCACCACATTGCCCAGCTCGCGCCAGTTGCCCAGTGGCGCGCCCTGTTGCACGGCACCCTGGCTCGAGCCCGTGTCGAGGTTGAAGCGATGCTGACGGCCATTCATCTCCACGGTGACGTAGATCTGTCCGTGGTCGACATCGATGGGGATGGTGTCGACAAAATGGCGCAGCGAATAGTTGAAGTTGGTGTCGTAGCCATGCAGCTGGGCCCGCAGCGTTGTGGTTGGGATGATGTATAAAATGATGAAGAATACGATTCTGAGCATAGACCAAGTGCTTGAAAGATGGGGATGAGGCAAAGTTAAGCATTTTTTTATTCCCCTCCGCCGTAAAATTAGTTTTTGGTATCTATTTGTGTGCTGTTTATTATTTTTTCACTATCTTTGCTCTTGATGAAAACAGAATTCCAGAAGATGCGGTCCGAAGAACTGTACGACTTCTCCGACCCAGAGATTGGCGCCAGCTTGGTGCATGCCAAGGAGGCTTGCCTGCGGCTCAACCAGTTGACCATCAGCTCTCCCGGTTACCGTGAGGCTCTGCGCGAGCTGATTCCCGGCATCCCCGACAGCACGAGTATCTGTCCGCCGTTCCATTGCGACCATGGCAACGGCATCACCATTGGTGAGCACTCGTTTATCAACTATGGCTGCATCATCCTCGACGGGGCGCGTGTCATCATCGGCAACGATGTGAAGATTGGCCCTGGCTGTCAGTTGTTCACGCCCCAGCATCCCATCGACTATGTGGCACGTCGCGGCACGTGCGAGACCTCCTATCCGGTGGAGATTGGTGACGACACCTGGTTGGGTGGGGGAGTGGTCGTCTGTCCGGGTGTCAAGATTGGCAAGCGCTGCATCATCGGCGCTGGCTCGGTGGTCATTCGCGATATCCCCGACGATACGATGGCTGCCGGTAATCCCGCTGTCGTCAAGAAGCGGCTGGGCTGATTGTTGTCATTCCATCCACTGTTTGTTCTTTCGATTGTAGGCCTCCTTTTCCCCTTCTGTCTCCTTATTGCATTTTCTTTTGCTTGCGTTTTGTGGGCCGCCATGCCATGGCGGCCATCCTCCCGTCCCCTTCTCCCGCTCTCTCCCTGCTGTTCTTTTTCCCCTTCCTCCCTTCATCTTCATCCATCCTCCCGTCTTCATCCCTTCCTCTGCCCCCCCAGACCGTCCGAGAACAGCATTTGGGCGTGAATCACAGTGTGCAGAACCACAATAGTGGCCCCACTTGAGTCCATCCAAGGGTTTCATATTAAAATTTCCGGTTATGCCAAATGCTTCCCT
>JBHAFS010000051.1:0-28802 GCA_041856205.1 Prevotella sp. | reverse complement strand
GTGGCGATGTTGGGGTTGATGAGCACCGTCTGAATACCCTCCTCGCGCAGGGCCTTGAGGGCCTGCGAGCCTGAATAGTCGAACTCTCCTGCCTCACCGATCTTCAGGGCACCTGAGCCGAGAAGCAATACTTTCTTGATACTAGCGTCTTTCATTATTTCAGGGTGTCTATGAATTTGTCGAACATAAATTCTGTGTCCACGGGGCCTGAGCAGGCCTCGGGGTGAAACTGGCTGGTGAACCAGGGGTTGGTCTTGTGGCGTATACCCTCGTTGGAGCCGTCGTTCATGTTGACGAAGAGCTCTTCCCAGTCGCTGCCCAGCGTCTTGGCATCTACGGCATAGCCATGGTTTTGTGAGGTGATGTAACACTTGTCGGTGCCCACCATGCGCACCGGCTGGTTGTGGCTTCGGTGACCGTACTTGAGCTTGTAGATGGTGGCCCCTGCCGCCTTGCCCAGCAGCTGGTTGCCCATGCAGATGCCGCATACGGGCTTGCGGCTCATGCTGAGCTGCTTGCGTATGATGTCTACGGCCTCCTGGCAGGTGTCGGGGTCGCCGGGGCCGTTGCCCAGGAAGAGGCCGTCGAAGTCGAGGCCCGTGTAGTCGTAGTTCCAGGGCACGCGGATGACCTCCACGCCGCGGTTGACCAGGCACCTGATGATGTTGGCCTTCACGCCGCAGTCGACGAGCACCACCTTCTTGCCGGCACCCTCGTTGTAGCGGATGATCTGCTTGCACGACACCTGGTCGACGAAGTTCACGCCCTCGTAGTCGGCCTGGGGAATGTTGTCGGGCTCGTCGTCGAAGATGATCTTGCCCATCATCACACCGTGCTCGCGCAGCACCTTTGTCAGGGCGCGGGTGTCGATGCCCGTGATGCCCGGCACGTGCTCGCGCTTGAGCCAGTCGGCCAAGCTCTCCACGGCGTTCCAGTGGCTGTGCTGCTCGCTGTAGTCGGCCACGATGATGGCCGAGGCGTAGATCTTGTCGCTCTCCATGAAGGTGGGGATGCCGTTGGGCTCCACCGTGAAGGGCGGCACGCCGTAGTTGCCGACCAAAGGATAGGTGAGGGTCATCAACTGGCCAGCATAGCTGGGGTCGGTAAGTGACTCGGGATAACCCATCATGGCCGTGTTGAACACCACTTCACCGGCCACCGGGGCGTCATACCCGAAGGATTTCCCATGGAACTTCGTTCCGTCGGATAATACCAAGGTTACATTCTTCATCTTATAGCTTGTTTATCTAAGATTCTTGTTATTTGATGGTTGACAGCCCCCGCCGGCAACGAGGACTGGCAGACTGTCAGATTTTCTCCTCAAACTGGTAGACATGCTCAATGTAGTTGATGAATGCCTGGTTGCACAGCTTGGTACCGCCGGGTGTGGGATAGCGGCCGGTGAAATACCAGTCGCCCTTGTGCCCGGGTATGGCCTCGTGCAATCCCTCCAGCGACTGGAACACCAGTTCGATGGGCGTCGTCATGCCGTCGGGCCTGAGCATCTCTACGATCTTGGCGTTGATCTCCTCCACGGTGAAGGGCTCGTACACCTCGCGCACACAGTTGCGCATCTCGGCCTTGGGCTTACGCAGCTCGGCCTTGCAGTCGCTGTACACCTTCTTTATCACGTCGAACATCTTGCGCTCCTTGAGCAGCTCGATGGTGGCGCGGAAGACGCAAAACTCCTCCAGGCGCGGCATGTCGATGCCGTAGTAGTCGGGATAGCGTATCTGGGGCGCCGAGCTCACGATGACGATCTTCTTGGGATGCAGGCGGTCGAGGATATGGAGGATGCTCTCCTTGAGTGTGGTGCCGCGCACGATGCTGTCGTCGATGATCACGAGGTTGTCGACATAGGGCTCAATGCTGCCGTAGGTGATGTCGTACACGTGTGCGGCGAGATCGTTGCGCGCATTGCCCTCGGTGATGAAGGTGCGCAGCTTGATGTCTTTCCAAGCCACCTTCTCCGAGCGCACGTAGGCATGTAGAATGTCTTCGAGCTCTTGGTGGGTGGGGATGTGCCCGAGGGCCTCGATCTGCCGTATCTTCTGCTCGTTCTCGTAGTGCTTGAAGCCGTCGAGCAGTCCGTAGAAGGCCACCTCGGCCGTGTTGGGGATGAACGAGAAGACGGTGTGCCGGGTGTCGTGGCCCACGGCCTCGAGCACCTTCGGCGTGAGCTGGTTGCCCAGCTTCTTGCGCTCCTGGTAGATGTCGCGGTCGGAGCCGCGCGAGAAGTAGATACGCTCGAACGAGCAGGCATAGTTCTCCTCAGGCTCCATGATGGTCTTGATGACCGCCTCGCCACTGCTGCGCACGATGAGGGCCGTGCCGGGCTGCAGCTCCTGCACGTCCTCATACTCGAGGTCGAAGGTGGTCTGGAGCACCGGACGCTCGGAGGCCAGCACGGCCACCTCGTCGTCGATGTAATAGTAGGCCGGGCGTATGCCGTGCGGGTCGCGCATGGCAAACATCTCGCCGCTGCCCGTGATGCCCGTCACCACATAGCCGCCGTCGAAACCGGGCATAGTGGTCTTGAGCACATTCTCCATCTTGACATGCTGGTCGATGTAGCCGGTGATGTCTTGGTCGGTGAGTCCCTGCTGCTGCGCGTCGACAAAGTTGCGCTCCACCTCGCGGTCGAGGCGGTGGCCCATGAGTTCGAGCATGATGTAGCTGTCGCTGTAGATACGCGGGCACTGGCCCTGGCGCGTCAGCCCGTCGAACACCTCCTCGACGTTGGTCATGTTGTAGTTGCCGCAGAGGCAGAGGTTCTTGGCCCTCCAGTTGTTGCGGCGCAGAAACGGGTGTACATACTTGATGCCGCTCTTGCCCGTGGTGGAATAGCGCAGGTGGCCCATATAGAGCTCGCCGGCAAAGGGCAGCCCCGTGAAGTCGGTGGCCTCGGGGGCGCTGTTCTCGGCCAGCGTCTGCCTGATCTGACGGTGTGCGTTCTTGAAAATCTCGGTGATGGCGTTGGAGCCCTCCGCACGCTCGCGGAACATATACTCGTTGCCCGGCAGGGTGTTGAGCTTTACCGAGGCGATACCCGCTCCCTCCTGACCGCGGTTGTGCTCTTTCTCCATCATCAGATAGAGCTTGTTGAGCCCATACATCCATGTGCCGTATTTGTGCTGGTAATAGCTCAGTGGCTTCAGCAGGCGTACCATCGCCACGCCACAGTCTTCATGTATTCCAGTTTCCATTGATGTCTCCTTCTTATAACTATAGTTTATCCCTCAGTGTATAAAAAAAGATTGAAATATCAAGGACAACCCCGGAGGGTGGCGATCAATATTCCAATCTTTCGTATGTTCAACTCATTTGTTTTATGCTCATTCCTAATCGTTTAAGTTGCTGCTACCTCAAGATGTTGACAACCAGGGATGCCACGGAGGTGACGATACCTATAAACGAGAACCAGATGGTGGTGCTGCTGCCGATGGCCGAGTTCTTGGCCTTCACGGAGTTGGGCTCCACGTAGATGATGTCGTTTTGCTGGAGGTAGTAGTAGGGCGAATTGAAGATGTTGGCATCGTTGAGGTTGAGACGATGGGCCTGCTTCTGCCCGGTGGCATCCTCACGAATAAGCAGCACGTTGTTGCGCTTGCCATAGATAGAGAGGTCTCCGGCCTGGGCCAGGGCCTCGATGACGCTCATCTTCTCGGTGTTCACCGGAATAACTCTCGGGCTGCCCACCTCGCCGACCACGGTGACGCGGTAGCTCGACATGCGCACCGTGACGATGGGGTTCTCTGAGGCGGCCAGATAGGGCTTCACACCCTCTCTGATCTTGTCTTCGGCCTGGTTCTTGGTCAGTCCGCCCACGTGGATGTTGCCCAGCACGGGGAAATTGATGTTGCCGTTGTTGTCGACCAGATAGCCCTGGAGCGAGCCCTGGCCCGTGGAGAGCTGGCCGCTGGAGCCGATGGTGTTGGACACTGTGAGGTTGAAAGGTGCAGATGCCTGCGGATTGGTGGTGATGACGGTAATCGTCAGCTCGTCCTTGGGCATGATCTTGGCCTCATAGAGACCACGAGAAGCAGCAAGGCTGATAGAATCGATGTTTTGGAAATAAGCCACCTGCTTACTGCCGGAGCAACTGCCGATGAACATCATCATGGCCATCAAGACAAAGGGGATGAGTAATTTCTTCATGTTATTGCAAATAACGGTTGTTTTCTATATACTGCTGCAAAATTAATATATTTTTTCCAATAGGCCAACAATTCTTCTAAAATATATATATAAAAGGTATGGGATTATGTGGGGTATGATTAGCCCGCCTGGCTTACCCCCATCCCCTTTGTCTGCAACGGTGCCTCGATACGTGCCGTCAGGTCATGCCTTCACGATGGTTTTAAGCGACGAAGCAGGTGTTGAGGGCGTGTGGTTCGACTCGAAGCAGCGTGTGGTTCGACTCGAAGCAGCGTGTGATTCGACTCGAAGCAGCGTGTGATTCGACTCGAAGCAGCGTGTGATTCGACTCGAAGCAGTGCGTCGTTACTATTCTGCCACGATGTCGCAACACAGGTTACATGGCATGGCAACACAGGTTACCCGCTGGCAGGTCAAGCCAATGGGAGGCCCCTCCCCAACCCTCCCCAAGGGGCGGGAGAGGCTGGCGCGGTGAGAGGCCCCTCCCCGGCCCTCCCCAAGGGGCGGGAGAGGCTGGCGCGGTGAGAGGCCCCTCCCCGGCCCTCCCCAAGGGGCGGGAGAGGCTGGCGCGGTGGGGCACACAGAGTTTAGATGACTAGTGATGTGGGTGTGCAGGTTCCGTGTGATCAGTTGCCGCGACGCGGCATCCGTGTTGTCGAAATGTGCCGGATGGTTTTCTGTGCCTTCCGTGTCATCCGTGTTTAAAAAAAAAGAGGTGGCTCTCCGGATTATATCCTCTCGCAAATGGCGCAGATAGCGCAGATTTTTGGCTGGCGCAGGTTGTCGCAGAAAAGCACCTGCCAGGTCCGCGGTCTGGCCAGCGGCGATGACAAAAGGCCATCACACCAAGCCATAGACGATGGCCCAGCCGACAGCAAACAGCAACCGGGGGAGCGGTGGCCACTTGGCCATCACTCCCCCGGTGGATGAGCTGGGGTGCGCCGCGGCGTACCCCGCCCGTGCCATTAATAAAACTTGAAATAGCGGCGGGCGTTGTTGTATGAGATGTCCTCAACCATACGGGCCAGCGTCTCGCGGTCGTTGGGCAGCAGACCACGCTCCACGTCATTGCCCAGCAGGTTGCAGAGCAGGCGGCGGAAATACTCGTGGCGCGGATAGCTCAGGAACGAGCGGCTGTCGGTGAGCATGCCCACGAAGCGCGAGAGCAGTCCGAGCACCGACAGGGCGTTCATCTGGCGTGTCATGCCGTCGAGCTGGTCGTTGAACCACCAGCCCGAGCCAAACTGTATCTTGCCGGGCTCCGAGCCATCCTGGAAGTTGCCCAGCATGGTGGCGATGACCTCGTTGGCACAGGGATTGAGCGTATAGAGAATGGTGCGGGCCAGCTTGTGCTCGGTGTGGAGCTCGTTGAGGAAGTGGCTCATGGCACGTGCGGTGTTGAACTCGCCGATAGAATCGAAGCCAGTGTCGGGACCGAGCTGGTTGAACATCGGGGTGTTGTTGTCGCGGATGGCACCGTAGTGGTACTGCTGTGTCCAGCCCGCATCGTAGTCCATCTCGCCGCAGACCTTCAGGAAGGCATGCTTATACTGGCGCACCTCTACCGCAGAGAGCTGCATGCCGCGCAAGGCCTTCGAGAAGATGGTCTCTATCTGTGAGTCGGTGTAAGGCTCGTCGTAGAACTCCTCGATGCCGTGATCGGAGAGCTTGCAGCCATTCTCGGCAAAGAGATCGTGGCGCTTCTGCAGGGCGTCGACCATCAGCTTGAAGCTGCTCACCTCTACTCCGCTCACCTCAGAGAGTTTCTTCATATAGTCGGCGAAGTCGGGCTTCTCGATGTTCATGGCCTTGTCGGGACGCCACGCGGGAATCATCTTGATCTCGAAACCGCTCTCGCGCGTGGCCTTGTGGTAGCGCAGGTCGTCCACGGGGTCGTCGGTGGTACACACGCACTCCACGTGATAGTGGCGCATGAGGCCACGGGCACTGTACTCGGGCAGCTTGAGCTTCTCGTTACACTCATCGTAAATCTCACGCGCCGTGGCGGGCGAGAGCTGCTTGTCGATGCCGAAAGCGGTCTTCAACTCCAGGTGTGTCCAGTGGTAGAGCGGATTGCGGAAGGTGTAAGGCACGGTCTCGGCCCACTTCTCAAACTTCTCCCAGTCGCTGGTATCTGTGCCGGTGCAGTAGCGCTCGTCGACACCGTTGGTGCGCATGGCACGCCACTTGTAGTGGTCGCCGCCAAGCCAGAGCTCGGTGATGCTGCGAAACTTGTGGTCGTCGGCCACCATCTGGGGCACCAGATGGCAGTGGTAGTCGATGATGGGCATCTTGGCCGCATGATTGTGGTACAGTTCCTGTGCTGTCTCAGTATCGAGCAGGAAGTTCTCATCCATGAATTGTTTCATAACTTTTGACTTGCTTTTTCGTTTTGTTTGATTTGTTTTTGCAAAAATAGCACAATTTTTTGAGAATGTGAAGGCTTTTAACTATATTTGCACAAAATATCAGAATAACTTCTTAGGGCGACATCGTCTATTAAAAACACACAGCCAGATGAACAAGGTTTTGCTTATCTATACAGGAGGAACAATCGGCATGGGGCATCATGCAGAGACTGATGCGTTGGAGCCACTCGACTTCAACCACCTCGTCGACTCCATGCCCGAGTTCAAACTCATCAAGACCGACATCGACGTGTATCAGTTCACGCCTCCAATCGACTCCAGCGACATGTCGCCCGAGAAATGGGCACAACTCGTGCGCATCATCTCACGCAACTACGACGACTACGACGGATTCGTCATCCTCCACGGCACCGACACCATGGCCTACACGGCCTCGGCCTTGTCGTTCATGCTCGAAAACCTCACCAAGCCTGTCATCCTTACCGGCTCTCAGCTCCCCATGGGACAGCTGCGCACCGACGGCAAGGAGAACCTGGTGACCAGCATCGAACTGGCTGCCATGAAAGATGCCGATGGCCATGCCCGCGTGCCCGAGGTGTGCATCTACTTCAGCGGACGGCTGCTGCGCGGCAACCGCTCGACGAAGATCAATGCCGACGGGTTTCATGCCTTCGACTCGTTCAACTATCCGCACCTCTGCGATGCCGGCGTCAACTTCTCGTTCCATCCCCACCACATCCTCAGGCCCGACTTCTCGAAGCCTATGATGCCCCATCTGGCCATGGACCCCAACGTGGTGGTGTTCAGTCTGTTTCCCGGCGTGCAAGACCATATCGTGCGCAACGTGCTGTTGTCGAACGAGGTGCGAGGCATTGTCATGCGTACCTTTGGCAGTGGCAACGCCCCACAGGCGCCCTGGCTGCTGCACACCCTCAAGGAGGCCAGCCTGCGTGGCATCGTGGTGGTGAACATCAGCCAGTGTGTGGCGGGCACCGTGGAGATGGGACGCTACGACACGGGCTACCAGCTCAAGAACGCCGGCGTGGTGTCGGGCTACGACTCTACGGTCGAAGGGGCCGTCACCAAGCTCATGCACCTGCTGGCACATTGCAAGGACCCACGTACCATACGCAACATGATGAACCAGTCGATAGCAGGAGAAATCACCATCGACTAACGAGAAGGGCTGTGGAACAACCGCCCGAAGAAATCAGAAAAAGAAACTGCCACCCCATACCAGAAAGGCATAACGCACGGCCTTTCCCAGTGTGGTGCTCACCAAGGTGATGAGCAGGTTGGCACGCATCAGCCCCAGCACAATCATGATGGCCTCGCCGATGGCCGGCAAGAAAGAGAAGAAGGCCATCCAGGCACCATGCCCCGCCATGAAGCGCTGGGCCCGGTCGAGGTCCGACTTTTTCACGTGCATGTAACGCTCTATCCAATGCAGCTTGCCCATGCTGCCGATGACATAATTGACCATCGACCCGCCCACATTGCCAATGGTGCCGTAGATGGCCAGTTGCACTGGGTCGAGACCGGCAGCCATGAGACCAAGCATGACGGCCTCGCTGCTGAACGGCAAGATACTGCCCGCGAGCAACGCCGACACCAGCATGCCCCAGTAGCCGTAGTTTATGAGAATATCGGTGATGACATCCATAGGTTATAAGCGGTGAGGGCTAGTGCGGAAAACACGATAATGAAAAACACGATATTGGAGAGCTTCGAGTGAGTGAGTGCCAAGAAATGGCCGATGAGCGGCGCCGTGGTGACAATGGCCATGCTCAGCAGGGCGTCGAACAGTATCGGCTGCAGGAAGATGAACACAAAGCAGCATGCATCCAAGGTGATGAACATCTCATAGATCATCCGGGTGCGGATCTTGTCCTGGTAGCTGTAGACCAGAAAGTGGATGCTGCCCAGCAGGGCTACCGCCAAAACGAAGACAAGCGTCACAATGCGAGGGGTGTCGAGGACCGACAGGTTGAACAACGGTTCAAACTGCGCCATGTCCAGAAAATGGGTCAGCAAGCCCTGAAGGTTGTCGGTATAGGCATAATAGGCACCCACAAACCAGTAGGGCGCGACGATGCCCAGGATTGAGGCCATGAACGTGCGCACGCTGAAGGCCAGCACATTGGTGGCCAGCATCACCCATAGTATGGGCACGAAGAAGAGTATCTTGCCGAACGCCACGCTCGCCAGACCGATGGCAAAGAAGGCGTAGAACACCCATCCCGTGGCGCTCTGGTCCTGGTAGGCGCGGAAGATGGTGAGGTAGAAGCCGATGAACGACAGCTGCACGATGCCTACGGGGATGGAGTCGAACATATACGTGGCCATGAGCGTCATGACCAAAAACGAGCACGACACCATGCGACTGTAGATGCGGATGAGCGAATTGGAATTGTTGAGCTCTACCATCAGGAGGGCTGCCGCAGCCATGAGGGCCGTTTGCACCCACAGTTGTTGGGAGAGCAATCCAAGCACCACGCACAGCACGACACTGTAGGCGGCAGTGAACGGCAGTGCCCACCTCGACTCTGCGATTCTGTTTTGTGCCCTTTTGATCATATCTGAACCATTGTGCTTATCCTGAATGAAAACACCAGGACGCCCAGGATGCCCTGTCTGGCATCGTCCCGCACGTCCTGGCTTTTATTGGGTGTTACAGGTCCTGACCGATGTCTCGCCTGAAATACTTGTCTGTAAACTGTATCTTCTGTGCCTCGGCAAAACTCTTCTGCAGAGCCTCCTCCTTGTCCTTGCCATACGAGGAGACGCAGATGACGCGACCGCCGTTGGTTACCACCTGTCCGTCTTTCACGGCTGTGCCGGCATGGAACACGATGCTGCCTTCCACGTCGTCGATGCCCGTGATGGCGTAGCCCTTCTTGTAGGCCTCGGGGTAGCCACCGCTGACCATCATCACGCACACGGCGGCACGTTCGTCGAAGACCACCTGGCGACGGTCGAGGTCGCCGGCGGCCACACCCTCGAAGAGGTCGACGATGTCGCTCTTCAGGCGCAGCATCACGCTCTCGGTCTCGGGGTCTCCCATGCGGCAGTTGTATTCGATGACCATCGGCTCACCCTTCACGTTGATCAGACCAAAGAAGATGAAGCCCTTGTAGTCGATCTGCTCGGCCGCCAGGCCTTCCACCGTGGGACGGATGATGCGGTCTTCCACCTTCTGCATCCACTCCTTCGTGGCAAAGGGCACCGGGGTGACGCTGCCCATGCCGCCGGTGTTGAGACCGGTGTCGTGCTCGCCGATGCGCTTATAGTCTTTGGCCTCGGGCAGGATCTGGTAGTGGGTGCCGTCGGTGAGCACGAACACCGAGCACTCGATGCCCGAGAGAAACTCCTCGATGACCACCTTGGCCGAGGCGTTGCCGAACATTCCACCCAGCATGGCCTTGAACTCTTGCTGGGCCTCCTCCAGCGTGGGAAGGATGAGCACGCCCTTGCCGGCAGCCAGACCGTCGGCCTTGAGCACATAGGGAGGCTGAAGGGTCTCCAGAAAGCGCAGGCCCGCCTCAACGGTCGTGCCGTCGAAGGTGGCGTAGGCTGCCGTGGGGATGTGGTGGCGCTGCATGAAGGCCTTGGCGAAATCCTTGCTTCCCTCGAGCACGGCACCCTGACGAGAAGGACCGATGACGGGGATGGCGGCGGTGCGCGCGTCGTTCTTGAAGTCGTCGTAGATGCCGTTGACCAGCGGGTCCTCGGGGCCCACGACCACCATGTCGACCTGACGGTCGAGCACGAAGTCCTTCAGGCGGTCGAAATCGTTGACGCCGATGGCCACGTTCTCGCCCACGGCCGACGTGCCGGCATTGCCCGGAGCAATATACAGCTTGTCGCATTTCTCACTCTGAGCGATCTTCCATGCCAGTGCATGCTCACGCCCGCCACTTCCTAATAGCAGTATTTTCATAATGATGGGATGGTATAATCTTGTTTCGTTGTTGTGGTTATCACTTCAGATAATCGTCAAAATAGCGACTGATGCGCTCGTGCAGATGGGTCGACTGGTGGCCGCGCATGTTGTGCGGCTCGCCCGGATAGACGAAGAAATCGGGCTGGGTGCCGTCCTGGATGCACTGCTTGAGGAATGAGAAGGCATGCTGCGGCACCACCACAGGGTCGTTGAGACCGATGATGACCTGCAGCCGGCCCTTGAGGTTCTTGGCCTTGGGCAGCAGGCTCGAAGCGGCATAGCCGTCGGGGTTGGTCTGTGGCGTGTCCATGTAACGCTCGCCATACATCACCTCGTACCACTTCCAGTCGATGACCGGCCCACCGGCCACACCCACCTTGAAGACGTCGGGATGGGTGGTCATGAGGTTGATGGTCATGAATCCGCCGAAGCTCCAGCCATGCACGCCCAATCGGGTGGCATCGACGTAGGGCAGCGACTTGAGATATTCCACACCCTGCATCTGGTCTTTCACCTCGTTGTCGCCCAGGTGGCGGAAGGTGACCTGCTCGAAGGCCTTGCCCCGGTTCTCGCTGCCGCGGTTGTCGAGGATGAAGAGGAGGTAGCCCTTCTGGGCCATGTAGGTCTCCCAGCTGCGACTGCCGTAGTGCCAGCTGGCATCGACGTTATGGGCGTGGGGGCCGCCGTAGACATAGACAATGGTAGGGTATTTCTTGGTGGCATCAAAGCCCACGGGCATCACCATGCGGTAGTAGAGGTCGGTGGTGCCGTCGGCGGCTTTGATGCTGCCGCAGCGATACTCGGGCACGCCGTAGCCCTTCCAAGGGTCTTCGGCCGTGAAGTAGCGCACGGGAGCCTTGCCGTTGGTGGTGGCAATGGCGATGTTGCGGGGGGTGTCGGGGGTGGTATAGCGGTCGACGACATATTGTCCCGACGCGCTCACGGTGCCATAGTGGTAGCCCTTGCCGTTATCGTCGATGAGTCGTCGCTTGCCGTTGTCGACGCTCACCACGAAGAGGTTGCGCTGGATAGGGCTCAGTTCGTTGGTCTCAATCACCACACTGTGCTTCTTCTTGTTGAAGCCCAACAGGTTGAGCACCACCCAGGGGCCCTTGGTGAGCTGCTTGAGCAGCTTGCCCTCTATATTATAAAGGTATAGGTGGTTGTAGCCGTCGCGCTGACTCTGCAAAATGAACTTGCTGTTGTCCCACGGCAAGAACACGATGGGATGCTGCGGCTCGACATAGCGCCCGTCGGTCTCGCGATAGAGCTCGGCCTTGCGCTCACCCGTGGCCGCATCGTAGCTCACCAGCCTGCAGTCGTTCTGGTCGCGGTTGAGCTCGAACATATAGATGGTGTTGCCGTCGGGCGACCATGCGATATTGGTGAAATAACGGTCGGTGGGGTCGCCGGCCTTGAGCCATACGGTCTTCCCACTGCGCAGGTCGTTTACGCCCACCGTCACCTTGTGGCTCGTCTCTCCGGCCATCGGGTATTTCTCGGGGGCAGGAGTGGCGATGCGAGACCCTTGCGTGGGTGTCCACGATGGTTCGGGAATGTCTACCAAGGGGTAGTCGGAAACCGCCGTCTGGTCCATGCGGTAGAACGCAAGGCGCTGCCCGTCGTTGCTCCAGAAGAGTCCTTTGTCAATGCCAAACTCGTCGCGATGGACACTCTGTCCATACACGATATTGCGGCTGCCGTCAGTGGTGATCTGCCTCACCTGCCCGTCACCATTCTGTACAAACAACTGATGGTCAACCACGTAGGCCGTAGCTTTCGAGGCATAGCAGAACGCCGATGCAGCGGCATTAGCCAACTGGTCATTAGTTGAACTCCATTCGCTCTTGCGGGTGTTCCAGTTGAGCAGCACACGCTTGCCACCCTGCTGCAACAGCACGAGAGGCTTGCCGCCCTCAGGAAACTGTACGTTATAGAGGCTATGCAGGTCGAGACCGCTCCAGGTCTTGAGATCGTCGAGCCCGAACAGGCGCTTCTCACTGCCCGACTGCTTGTCGATGAACATGCACTCCTCAACATCCGTCCTGACCAGCTCGTCGCCCCACCACTCCAGATAGCGGTTCTCAGGAACAAACTTACGGTAGTTCTTACCGCCGAAGTTCAAGTCCTCAAGCGTAAACTGCTTGAGCGACTGTGCCTCTACCTGCCCTTGGAGACCTGTCATTGTCGTCATTGCCAACAATCCGATTGCCAACCAACGATTAATCTTCATCTTCAAAACGTCTGTTCTTTCCAAACTTACTGCCTCCCCTTCGGTCGCCGCCCTTGAAGGGCTTTCCGCCACGACCTTTGAAATCATCGTCACGGCGCCGCGACTTGAAGTCTTCGCGGCCACCACGTCCTCTGGGACTGTCGCCAGAGTCGCGACGGTCGCCCCACGGCTTGCGGGCATCACCCCTACGGTCGTCGCGCTCGCGGCGGTCGAAGTTGGCTCGTGCCGTCTCAAAGGAGTGGAACTTGAACGAGCGGATGTCGCCCACCTCGTTGGCCTCCTCGGCCTCGATGCGCTCTTTGAACTCGCGGTTCTTCTTGAAACGGTGCTTCTGCGCCATCTCGCGGCGTTCCTCGTCGGTCTTTACTATGCCGCCCTCCTGTCTGAACTCGCGCATCTTGCCGTCGAAGAGTGTGTACTTGCGATACTCGCACTCTAGGCTGCCGTTGTAAACGGGAATCTTGATGCTGGGCTTCAGGCCAATCTGCTCGAAGCACTCCTCGCGGTAGCTCAGGATCCAGGCCTCATTACCGCCAAACTCGTGCTTCAGCCGTTCACCGATCATCTTGTAGGTGCCCAGCAGGTTGGGCGTGGATATGCGCTCGCCGTAGGGTGGGTTGGTGATGATGATGCTCTTGTTGGCCGGCCTCTTAAAGTCCTTGAAGTCTTGCTGCTCCACGCTGACCTCCTTGGTCAGACCGGCAGCCTTGACATTGAGGCGTGCCGTATTGACGGCCTTCATATCAATGTCGTAGCCATAGATATGATGCTCAAACTCACGCTCTTGCGAGTCGTCATTATAAATCGTATCAAACAGTTCCTGGTCAAAGTCGGGCCATTTCTCGAAGGCAAACTCCTTGCGGAACACACCCGGCGAGATGTTGCGGGCAATGAGCGCTGCCTCTACGAGCAGCGTGCCCGACCCGCACATGGGGTCGATGAAGTCGGTATCGCCCTTCCATCCCGACATCAGGATCATGCCTGCGGCCAGCACCTCGTTGAGGGGTGCCTCCACGCTCTCTTGCCGGTAGCCGCGGCGGTGCAGGCTCTCGCCGCTCGAGTCGAGACACAGCGTGGCATCGTCCTCGGCAATATGAATATGCAGACGGATATCGGGATTGCTCACCGAGATATTGGGCCGTTCGCCGGTCTTGGTGCGGAATTGGTCTACGATGGCATCCTTCACCTTATAGGTCACAAAACGAGAATTACGGAACTCATCAGAATAAACCACCGTGTCGACCGAGAAGGTCTTGCCCTTCTGTATAAACTCACTCCAGTCGATCTTCTGCACTTCCTCGTAAACATCCTCGGCAGAACTGGCCTTGAAACGCTTGATGGGTTTGAGAATGCGGATCGCGGTGTGCAACTGAAAGTTGGCACGGTACATCATTTCCTTGTCACCGGTAAACGACACCATCCGTCTACCAATCTGTACGTTGTTTGCACCCATTTGGGTAAGCTCTTGTGCCAAGACAGGCTCCAGGCCCATGAATGTCTTGGCGATGAGTTCAAATTCCATTTTAACTGAATTGATGATTTATGATTTGCAAATTATTCCCTATTGTATTTCCTGGTCGATGGGGCCATGTCTTCCATGACCCATGTGTTGGCCCCCACCACGCAGCCCTTGCCGATGGTGATGCGTCCCAGCACGGTGGCGTTGGCATAGATCACCACATCGTCTTCGATGATGGGATGACGAGGAATGCCCTTGATGGGGTTGCCCGCCTCGTCGAGCGGGAAGCTGCGTGCCCCCAGCGTCACGCCTTGGTAGATCTTCACGTTGCGCCCGATGATACAGGTCTCGCCGATGACGACACCCGTGCCGTGGTCGATGGTAAAATATTCGCCGATGGTGGCACCGGGGTGAATGTCGATGCCGGTCTCGGAATGGGCCATCTCGGTCATCATGCGCGGGATGAGGGGCACGCCCAGCAGAAAGAGCTCGTGGGCCACCCTGAAGATGGTCTGCGTCTTGATAACCGGGTAGCACGAGAGGATCTCCGAATAGCTGGTGGCTGCCGGGTCGCCATTGTAGGCTGCCGTGATGTCGGTCGACAGCAGGTGCCTGATGTAAGGCAGCCGCTCGATGAGCCGGGCAGCCAGCTCAGTGGCCTTATCCTTTAAGGCGGGCAGCTCTTCCTGACTGCCATTCTCGTCACAGAAGCAGAGGCCTGCCAACACCTGTTCGGAGAGCAGCTTATGCAACCGCTCCACATTGACACCAATCTGGTATTTGATGGTCTTGATGTTGACCTGCGACTTACCGAAATAACCTGGAAAAAGGATGGCGCGCGACAACTGCACGATTTCTTCAAGTGCCATGCTTGAAGGAAGCGGGTAACCGTCGCGGTGCTGATGAAACAGACCCTTGAGCGATTCGGGCTGCGACAATCGCTCCACTGTCTCTGTCAGCACCTGAGTCATTTTGTGAGTGCTCATCTCTTTGTATCAAAATTTATGAAGGCAAAGATACGAAATAATTTCATAACTCACAATTCTATATTCAAATTTTTATGACCAACGCGTATTTCATCCACCCGCTGGCCGGTATGTTGCCAAACGGAACTGAGAGGCCAGACTATCGAGGAAGAGCAGCAGACGGTTGGTGACGTTGACGGCCGACACGCCCGAGTCGAAGTCGAGCGACACGTAGTTGAGTTGCGGATACATTTTTTTCAGTTTCTTTTCTATCCCCTTCGCCACCACATGGTTGGCAATGCAGCCAAAGGGCTGCAGGCTCACCACATTGTCGACACCCTGCCTCACCATGCTGATGACATCGCTGGGCAAGAGCCATCCCTCACCAAACTGCGCGGCCAGCGACACTACCCCATTCACCTCACGGGCTTCGTCGAAGATGTTGGTAAACGGACGGAAATAGCGGAAGCGCGACGCCAGCCTGTTTATTTTTTTCTGCCGCCGCCAAATCAGGCTGTAGATGCTCTTGACCAGGAAATCGGGCACGTTGGAGCACCTGAGCCCCATGTGTTTCTCGACAATGACATTCACGAAGTTTTGCAGGAAGAAGGGTGAGAGCATCGGCGGCACCACCTCTACCCCTCCAGCCGCCAGACGATGAGCCAGATACTGATGGGCGAAGGGGTTGAACTTCAAGAAAATCTCGCCCACGATGCCCACGGCCTGCAACTCCTTGTCGATGACGATACGGTCGAAGTCGGCGGCAGCCTGTGCAATGAGGTCCATCAATGCCGAGGCATCATTGCGGAGGATGGGCCCTGCAGCCAGCGAGAGGTATTTGTCGCGCAATGCCTCAGCAGGGTTGGTGCCCGTGCCGAGGCCGTCGGCCGCAGCCCCTTCGGCGAGCCTGCCCACGGCACCGTGATAGAACTTAGAGATGGTGTCGCCGTATAGAAACATGGTAGTAATGATAGAAGCATATTTCAACCAAGGCACATCGAGGGCACCGTCCTGGTTGGGGTCTTCGGCATCGGCACTGGTGGCCACGCCCAGCGTGATGAGTGGCACATGGCCGAAACCATTGGCATCCATCGCGCGCCGTATCAGTGCCGCATAGTTGGTGGCACGACACTGTCCGCCGGTCTGAGTCATCACCATCGACACCCGGCTGGTGTCGTAGCGCCCCGACTGCAGGGCCTTCACCATGTCGCCCACGATGAGCGTGGCCGGATAGCACACCTCGTTGTTGGCATACTGCAAGCCCACCTCGGCGCTCTCGGCATCGCTGGGCGGCAGCACCTCGACGTCCCAACCGAAGAGTCGGCACAAGGGCGGCAGCAGCGGCGTGAGATACTCAGTGAAATAGGGGGCCAGGATCTTGCGCGAGATTGGCGGCAGATGCACGTCGTTCTCGTCGGGTCTCGACACGTTGCCCTCCCCCTCGCCCACCCCTGCGGTGGGCGCCGCACCTTGTGCGTGACCGTTGCGCAGCGACTCGATGAGCGAGCGCACGCGCAGCTTCAGACTGCCCAGGTTGCTCACATCGTCGATCTTGAGCAGCGTGAAGGGCTTGCCCCGCTCTGTCAGCATGGCCCGTATCTCGTCTTGGATAAAAGAGTCGGGACCGCAACCGAACGACGTCATCATCACGAAGTGGACGTCGTCGGGCTGCTCGGCGGCCCACTGTCCCGCCTTGATGATGCGGTTCATGTAGGCCCACTGTCTCACCAGACGCGTGTTGCCGACGGGCATCTTGGTCTCGCCGCGCACAAGGTCGTCGGAGATGACGTTCACGCCGAGGTCGGCCACCATCTCCGACAGTTTGTGCTGCACCAGCGGGTCGGTATGATAAGGACGCCCTGCCAGCATGATGGTCAGCCGGCCCTCGCTGCGGCTCGCACCCAGAATATCGAGGGCCTTGGCCTTCACCTGCCGCTCGTAGTTGGCCTGTGCCTCGTGGGCCAGGCGCAGCGCCTTGGCAGCCGTGGCCTTGCCCACGCCCCACCCTCTGAGGTAGCCCATGACCTGCCGCTCCAGCAGTCGCGCATCCTTGAAGTTGATCACGGGCGAGTCAATACGGCTGGTGAGGGTCATGGCACTGCGTATGACATCAGAGTAGGCCGAGACGATGGGACAATTGTAGCTGTTGGTCATGCGCTCGTCGTCCTGCCGCTCATACACCACGTAGGGCATGAAGATAAACCCCGAGGCATCTGGCGGCAATTCCGTCAGCCTTCCGTCGAGTTCCTTCACATGGGCATGGACGAGCTTGGCCGGAAAACAGATGTTGTCGCTCATCACCGACCCCAGCGCACCCTCGTAGCGCCTGAAGGTCGACTCGCTGCTGAGCATCACCTCAAAGCCGGCCTCGGTGAAGAGCGTATGCCAGAAGGGATAGTCTTCATACATGTTGAGGATGCGCGGTATGGCGGCCACCACCCTCCTGCCGCCGGGCCGGGCCACGCCCTCCGAGGGCTCTGGCCGACGGTCGAACAGCAGCTTATATTTATAGGTATAGATGTTACGGCCCTTCTGCCGCCCGTCGCCCTTGTTGTTGAACACGCGTTCGCATTTGTTGCCCGAATAGTAGTTGCCGCCTCCGGCAAAGGTGTAGCGCGTCACCATGCAATGGTTTTCGCAGCCCTTGCATTCGAGCCGGCGGGTGTCGTAAGCCGACACCCTCAGCAGGTCGCCGATGGCACGCGCCGCACCGCGCTCTTGCCGGGATGCCGCGTCAAGGGCCTGCAACGCACAGCCGTAGGCACCCATCAGCTCGGGCATGCTGCTGCGGGCCACCTCGGTGCCGGTCATCAACTCGAAGGCACGCACCACCGAGTCGTTTTTCATCGTGCCACCCTGCACCACGATATGACTGCCCAGACTGTCGTTGCCCCTGAGCTTGAGCACCTTGTAGAGGCAGTTGCGCACCACCGAGAACGAGAGGCCTGAGGCGATGTCGGCCACCGAGGCTCCCTCGCGCATCACCTGCTTGACCTTCGAGTTCATGAACACCGTGCAACGGGTGCCCAGGTCGCAGGGCTGCACGGCCTGACAGGCCAGCCGCGCAAAGTCGCCAACCTCGTAACCCAGGTTGTGGGCAAAGGTCTGGATAAACGAGCCACAGCCCGACGAGCAGGCCTCGTTGAGCTCCATGCGCGTCACGGCGCCCTGGTCTACGAAGATGGCCTTCATATCCTGACCGCCAATGTCGAGGATGAACGACACGTCGGGCATCAGACTGGCCGCCGCACGGTAGTGGGCCATGGTCTCAATGAGTCCGGTATCGAGACCGAAGGCGGCCTTCACCAGTTCCTCGCCATAACCCGTGACGCACGATGCCGCCACCTCCAGCGTGGCACCTGCCTCACGCGCCTGGCCGTCGAGCTGCGCCAAGGCGTCGGCCACGGCCTGGATGGGGTTGCCGAGGTTCATGGCATAATGGCTGAACAACACCTCGCCCCTGCCCTCGCCTGCAGCCTGCACGGCCACCACTTTCGTGGTGGTAGAGCCTGAGTCGATGCCGATGACCACCCGCTCGCGCCCACCACGCCACGCGCCCATGGGCAGCGCATAGCGGGCCTTGGCGGCCAGCCACGCCTCGTGCTCGGCCTCGTCGGCGAAGAGCGAGGGCAGGGCCTCACCATCCTTGTTGGTCGCCGATGGAGCCGTCCTTACATCCTCATCGGCTGTGACCTGCACGGCCAGCCGCTGTCGCCATACCGAGAGAGGGGTCGATGCGCCACCCGCCGCCCGCAGGGCACAGCCCAGCGCCGGGACGAGGTTGCCCTCGGCGGGCGAGATGAAGCTGTCGGGCGAGAGTTCGAGATAGTCGGCAAATGCCTTGCGCAAGGCTGGAAGAAAAGTGAGCGGACCGCCGCAAAGCAAGATGGGCGGCTCGATGTCGCATCCGTGACTGAGCGTGGTAACAGTCTGTACTGCAATGCTATGAAATATGCTTGCTGCAATATCACTCTCGGGCAGGTTGCGCGACATGAGGTTCTGGATGTCGGTCTTGGCAAATACGCCGCAGCGGGCGGCGATGGGATAGAGATGGGTGGAGGCCATGGCCAGGTCGCTCATGTGCCGGTTGTCGCAGCCCATGAGCACGGCCATCTGGTCGAGGAAGGCTCCTGTACCACCGGCGCAGTTGCCGTTCATGCGCAGCTCCATGTGCTGGCCATTGAAAAACACGACCTTGGCATCCTCGCCGCCGATGTCGATCAGGGCCTTGGCCTCGGGGTAGCGGCTGCGGGCAAACACCGTGGCGGCCACCACCTCCTGCACAAACTCGGCCTCGAGCTGCTCGGCCGACGACATGCCCACCGAACCCGTGACACACAGTCTGACGCTGATGTCGCCCAGCTGGGCGGCTATCTCATCGAGAAACGTCGCCACCAAGCTGCCCACACGGGCATGGTGTCGCTCGTAGCGCGAATAGACCGGTTGTCCGGAACCATCGAGCACGACGATCTTCGCCGTGGTCGAACCAACGTCTAAACCTACGCTGTAAATCTGCTCCATCTTGCAGTAATCATATTTTAGTGTTTGTTGCAAAGTTAACAAAATCTGTTAATGATAGCAAACAAAACGATTATTTTTGTGACAAAAGGACATCCGATGCAACTTATCGGACACCCCTTGCGTCAAACCCACAAATCATAACATCAGGCAACATGAAGAAACTATTACTTTTGATGCTCGCCATTGTGCTGCTGGCATCGTGCAACATCAACGTCAAAAACGACGACGGACCGCAGGTAACCAGTGTGCGGCATACCCGACCCTTCGATAAGATTGAACTGAACAGCGCCTGCGACGTGAAGTTTGTGCAGGGCGACAGTTTCAGCGTGAAGGTGGTGGGGGCCGAAAACGAGGTCAAGGAGGTGACCACCGAATTCGACGGATCGACACTGAAAATCGGAACGAGCAAGTCGTTCAGCGGACTAAACCTTGGCAAATTCATGTCCATGCCGACCATCTATGTCAGTTCGCCAGACCTCATTGGCATACGCCTCCATGGAGCAGGTAACTTCGAGATGGAGAAACCGCTGGACACCGACACGCTCGCCGTGTATCTCAAGGGCGTGGGAAACATCGAACTCTCGAAGGTGATATGCGATGAGCTCTACGTTACACTCATGGGAACAGGAAATGTAGACATAGATAACCTCACTGCACAACGCACTGATATACAACTCAAAGGCGTGGGAAATATCGATGTAGACTTTAACCATAGTGGTGGTGTGGACTGCACCCTACAGGGAGTAGGCGACATCACCCTCAGCGGTACTGTGAAACATCTGAAAAAGTATGTTCAGGGTTCGGGCGACATCGATACCGACAAGCTCACCGTAAGGCCCTGACCGCTCTCACCGACATCCAACAACGGACTCACTGGCTACTATATATTCTCTCTCTAACCACTAGAAAGCGAGTCAGCCCGCTGCCCAGGACTATGGTCCAGGCAGCGGGCATTTTTGCATTGGCCACAAAAAAGACGCATACCACCCCGATGACCGCATCCAGACGACAAAACACAACTACCCAATAACGGATGGGCGCTGCCAGTAACAGATGACGGAGTCTGTCCTGAGGTCCTGAGGTGGATATGCCGTCAGGTATCAGACCTTGTCTCACAAAAGAGGATGTTTCATAAAGCCCCACCTTCACTGTCGGATATACCGCAAGATGGCTAAGTGCCGTTTTTAAGGACCCTGCCATGGGTGTCGATGGTTAGTTTGTTGATATTATAGGTACTGTTTGTGTATTGTCTGTTCTTTTGTCGTGATAGTGCTTGCTGCATTGTCTGTCATTGCTTATTTTTGCAGCAATCCTTTCATTGAAGAGTTTGCGCCTGCATGGGCAGATGCTCTACGGAAGAACATACCAAACCAAAGGCAAATCACGTTCGAACGTGATTTGCCTTTGCTTGGTTTGGTAGTCATGCCATGGATGGCGATGACGGCCTATGCGGTCTTACGCTCCGGGGGGTGTCACAGAGTAGCCTGCTTCATCATCTCTACAAAAATCCGATGCACGGCAAGCGACTCGTTGAGCTCTGGATGGAACGCCGTCACCAGCTGGTTGCCCTCTCGGGCAGCCACGATGCGGCCGTCTACCTCGGCCAGCACCTCAACGCCGGGCCCTGCCGCCGCGATGTAAGGTGCGCGGATAAAGGTCATGGGGATGGGCGAGTCGATGCCCTTGAATGTGCCTTTGGTGTAGAAGCTGCCCAGCTGCCGGCCATAGGCGTTGCGGCGCACGACGGTGTGCATGGTCGAGATGCGGTCGAAATCCTCACCCTCTACTCTCTCTGCCAGCAAGATGAGACCGGCGCAGGTGCCGAAGACGGGCAGCCCGTCGGCAATGGCTCGTCGCACCTCATCGAGCAGTCCCAGCTCCCTGAGGAGCTTGAGCTGCGTGGTGCTCTCACCGCCTGGGATGATGAGTCCGTCCTTGGGCTGCTGCCAGTCGGCGTGCTTGCGCACCTCGAAGGTCTCCACCCCGAGGGCCGCGAGCATCCGTTCGTGTTCGATGAAGGCACCCTGTAGTGCCAGTACTGCCACCCTCATCATTTGCCGCGTTCTGCCATCAGCAGCTGGATTTCGTTCTCGTTGATGCCTACCATGGCCTCACCGAGGTCTTCGCTCACCGCTGCGATGATGTTCGGGTCGTTGTAGTTGGTCACAGCCTTGACGATGGCTGCTGCACGCCGTGCGGGGTCGCCGCTCTTGAAGATGCCGCTGCCCACGAACACGCCCTCTGCGCCCAGCTGCATCATCAGGGCTGCGTCGGCCGGCGTGGCTACGCCGCCTGCTGCGAAGTTGACCACGGGCAGCTTACCGTTGTCGTGGACATAGCGCACCAGGTCGTAGGGCACCTGCAACTGCTTGGCGGCCTCGAAGAGCTCGTCCTCGCGTCGGGCCGCCAGCGCACGGATCTGACTCTGCATGAGTCGCATGTGGTGTACGGCCTGCACCACGTCGCCCGTGCCCGGCTCACCCTTGGTGCGTATCATCGTGGCACCCTCGGCAATGCGCCGCAGGGCCTCGCCCAGGTCGCGGGCACCGCATACGAAGGGCACGTCGAAGGCAGTCTTGTCGATGTGGTAAATGTCGTCGGCGGGCGAGAGCACCTCGCTCTCGTCAATATAGTCGATCTCGATGGCCTGCAGCACCTGTGCCTCGGCGATGTGTCCGATGCGGCACTTGGCCATCACGGGGATGCTCACGGCCTGCTGTATGCCCTTGATCATCTTCGGGTCGCTCATGCGCGACACGCCGCCGGCGGCACGGATATCGGCCGGGATGCGCTCGAGGGCCATCACGGCACAGGCACCTGCCTGTTCGGCGATGCGTGCCTGCTCGGGGGTTGTCACATCCATGATCACGCCGCCCTTGAGCATCTGTGCCAGGTTGCGGTTCAGTTCTTGTCTCTCTTTGTTCATTTTCCTTGTGTTATTTATTGTTCGTTTATTCCATTCTGTCCCTTGTCCTGCGAAACTCGCTGGGTGCCACGCCGGTCTGTTTCTTGAAAAACCGCGTGAAGTGTTGCTGCGAGGAGAACCCGTTGTCGAACGCGATTTCCTGCAGCGAGCGCACGGAGTGCTGCAGTTCAAATTTCACCCGTTCGGTCTTCTTCTGGTCGATGATCTGCTTGGGCGACTTGCCCGACACACGATGGGTGACCTGTGCCAGGTAGCGGCTGCTGACGTTAAGCAGGTCGGCAAAGAAATTGACATCATGGTACTGCTGTCCCTGTTCGTCCACCCGTTGCACGAAGAGATTGTAGAGCTCTCCGCCCCGCCCCTGGAGGTTCATCTGCTGACTCATCTTGGCCTGGATATACGCTTCGGCCTTTCGCAGTGCCTCCCGCATGTCGGCTCCCTGGCAAAGGTAGGCGGCCACGGCTGATGCAAAACCGTTGGAGATGCCGTGTGTCGACGACTCGTTGAGCACATAGAAGCGATTGTCAGGCAGAGCCCTGGGCATCGACTCACGTTGCCTGAGGATGACCAGCGAGCAAAGGGGGAGCAGCTGTTGCACCACCTGCTCTCGCACGGCCGCCGACATGATCTCCTCTCCGTTGGTGGTACGCGTGATGGAGTCGTAGATCACATATTCTGGCTGGTATTTGCATAACAGCTGCACAATGACACTCAGCGTCTCCACATTCCTGATCATGCCCACCTTCACCACCTTGGGCTCGACATCGTTGATGATGGCCTCCACCTGCCCGCGCACCACCTCGGCCGGCAGGTCGTGGAAACTCTGGATGCCCAGACTGTTCTGCACAGTAATCGACGTGATGGCCGTCATGGCGTAGCATCCCATCTCGGTGATGGTCTTCAGGTCGGCCTGCACGCCCGACCCGCCACCACTGTCAGAACCGGTTATGGTCAGTATGACATTCGACATTGTAGGGTCTTGAAATTTTGTTGCAAAGGAACAGAATAATATTGTGACAACAAAGTTTTGTTCTGATATTGACAAGAAAAACGAAACTTTGGTTAAATGGAAGAGGCTTCGCAAATACGAAGCCCCGGGTGCATGAGGCTATGGGCGTTGTGTGGGCTTGCCGGCCGCGTTCCAGGCGATGATGCCTCCGTTGAGGTTGATGACCTTGTATTTGGCCTTTGCCAGCTGATGGGCACCGATCATGCTGCGGTGTCCCGACCGACAGTATACTGCCACCGGTTTTTCAACATCGAGCTGTTGCTCGGCCTTCTCGGCAAAGTCAGACCGGTTGACGTCTATATTCACCGCACCAGGGATGAACCCGCCGGCATACTCTTCGGCCGTGCGCACGTCCAGCAGTTGCACGTTGCCCGCCTGCACAAGCTGTTCAAACTGTGTGACATCCACGGTCTGGATGTTCTTGTCGCTGCAGCCTGCCAGCGTAGTCATTGCGCCAAGCAGACCCATAAGTGTTTTCTTCATAACGTTTCTGTTCATTACGGGTAATCAAGTACAGGGCACCAACAGTATCTCCATTCCTCAGGAGAAGTTGGGGGGTGCCCGTTGCAAATATACGACTAATTTCTTATCCACGGCCTTCCTGGCTGCTTTTTCTTCACAGATCAGATATAATAAGGTGTAGCCTTTAATTAAAATAATTTTAATTTAAAAATTATCCAAAATCCTTGCAAACTTTACGGATTTTTACTTAAATTTGTAGCATTAACACATTTAATCTGACAATTTGAAGAAACATCGGCTAAAGCAGTTTGCAAGCAGCGCCTTTCATTTATATTATGACGGGTTCAGGAACATGACCTTGGGCAAGACGCTCTGGGCTGTCATCCTGATCAAGTTGTTCATCATCTTCGCTGTCCTCAAGCTCTTCTTCTTCCCCAATTTCATCGGCGAGAACGCGCAGAAAGGACACGAGTCTGAATTTGTCTCCAAGCAGATACTTGAGCGTTCGGATAAATCATCAAACTAAATTTATATATGTTGAATCTTTTATTAGACATTTCATCGTCAACCGTCGACTGGTCAAGGGCCCAGTTTGCGTTGACCGCAATCTACCACTGGCTGTTCGTGCCCCTTACTTTGGGCCTGGCCGTGGTGATGGGAATCGCAGAGACCTGTTACTATCGTACCAAGAAACGCTTCTGGAAAGACGTGGCCCGGTTCTGGCAGAAGCTCTTCGGTGTAAACTTCGCCATGGGCGTAGCCACAGGTATTATTCTCGAGTTTGAGTTTGGTACCAACTGGAGCAACTACTCGTGGATGGTGGGCGACATCTTCGGCGCACCGCTGGCCATCGAGGGCATCGTGGCCTTCTTTATGGAGAGCACCTTCGTGGCCGTGATGTTTTTCGGCTGGGACAAGGTGTCTCGCGGCTTCCACCTCGCCTCTACATGGCTCACCGGTCTGGGTGCCACCATCTCTGCATGGTGGATTCTGGTGGCCAACGCATGGATGCAGTATCCCGTCGGACAGCAGTTCAACCCCGACACCATGCGGTTTGAGATGACCTCGTTCATGGATGTGGCCTTCTCGCCCTTTGCCATCGACAAGTTCTGCCACACGGTCACTTCGTCGTGGATTGTGGGTGCGGCTTTCACCGTGGGTGTGAGCTGTTGGTACCTGCTGAAGAAACGTGAGGAAAAACTGGCCAAGGAGAGCATCAAGATAGGTGCTGTAGTGGGTCTGGTTGCCTCGTTGCTGGCTGCCTTCACCGGCGATGGCTCTGCCTACCGGGTCGCCAAGGTGCAGCCCATGAAGCTCGCAGCCATGGAAGCCCTCTATAACGGCGGCAACAGTCAGGGCCTGACACTGGTGTCGGCACTTAACCCCTTTGCCCAGCCCGACTATGTGAATGAGGCCGATCCTCCCCTGCGTCTGGCTGTGCCCAATGCCCTTTCGCTGCTGGCCACGCGTACCGCCGATGGTTACGTGCCTGGCGTGAACAACCTCATCAATGGCTATACCCGCGAAGACGGCACGCGCGAGCCCTCGTTTGCCGAGAAGATTGCCAGCGGCAGGAAGGCCATCGTGGCCCTGCAGGCCTATCGTCAGGCCATGGCAGGCAAGAAGGCTGGCGAGGAGATGCCTGCTGCTGCCAAGGCCCAGCTGCCTGTCCTGCAGCAGAACATCAAGTATTTCGGCTATGGATATATCAAGGACGTGCATGAGCTGGTGCCGCATATCCCCCTCACCTTCTGGGCATTCCGTGTGATGGTGGGACTGGGCATGCTGTTCATCCTCTTCTTTGCCTTGGCGTTGTTCTTTGTTTATAAGAAAGACATCAGCAAGGCACGGTGGATCAACATCCTGGGTATCGTCATCATCCCCTTGGCCTACATCGCCAGCGAGTCGGGGTGGATTGTGGCCGAGATGGGTCGTCAGCCCTGGACCATTCAGGACATGCTGCCCGTAGGCGCTGCCGTATCTGACATTCCGTCGGGCAGCATAGCCCTCACCTTCTTTATCTTCTTGGCTCTCTTCACCACGATGTTGCTCGTAGAGATCAATATCCTGCTCAAGCAGATCAAGAAGGGGCCGGAACACTCGGTTGAGCAAGTAGAAAGTTAAATGTAGGTAAATCATACTATTGCACTATGACATACGAATTTTTGCAATCCTATTGGTGGTTTGTCGTGTCGCTGTTGGCAGCCATCCTCGTCTTCCTCTTGTTTGTGCAAGGCGCTAACAGCATGATCTTCGAACTGGGCAAGACCCCCGAGGAGCGGCGTCTGCTCATCAATTCCACCGGTCGCAAGTGGGAGTTCACCTTCACCACGCTTGTCACCTTCGGCGGTGCGTTCTTCGCTTCCTTCCCCCTGTTCTACAGCACCAGCTTCGGCGGTGCCTACTGGGTGTGGATGCTCATTCTCTTCACGTTTGTGATCCAGGCCGTGAGCTATGAGTTCCAGAACAAGCTGGGCAACCTGTTGGGTGCCAAGACCTTCCAGGTGTGTCTCGTCATCAATGGCGTGGTGGGTCCGCTGCTTCTGGGCGGTGCGGTGGCAACATTCTTCAACGGCAGCAACTTCCTTATCGACAAGGGCAACATGACCATGACGCTGCAGCCCGTCATCAGCCGCTGGGCCAATGCCAGCAATGGTCTCGATGCGCTGCTCGACGTGTGGAACCTGATATTCGGTGTGGCCGTCTTCCTGTTGGCTCGCCTACTGGGCATGCTCTATGTCAACAACAATGTGGCCGACGAGGTCATCCGCGGGCGCATCCGCAAGCAGCTGCTCTATAACGGCGTAGCCTTCCTGGTGTTCTTCCTGGCCTTCCTCATCCGCACGCTGCTGAAAGACGGCTTCGCCTACGACCCCGCCACCGGCGTGACTCTCATGGAGCCATACAAATATCTGCACAACATGCTCGAGATGTGGCCGCTCACCGTCGTGCTCCTCGTGGGCGTGGTGCTCTTGCTCTTCGGACTGGGCAAGACGGTGTTCGACAGCCGCTACATCAAGGGCATCTGGCCTGCCGCCGCAGGTGTCATCCTCGTGGTGCTTGTGCTCTTCCTCATGGTGGGCTGGAACAACACGGCCTACTATCCCTCGAATGTCGACCTGCAGAGCTCGCTCACCATCCGCAACAGCAGCAGCAGCGAGTTCACCCTGCGTACCATGGCCTACGTGTCGCTCCTGGTGCCTTTCATCATCGCATACATCTGGTATGCCTGGTGGTCGATTGACAAGAAAAAGCTCGACAAGAACGAAATCACGAAAGGCGATGCCTACTAGGTAGAATCAAGTCCAACCCACGTGGTTGGACTTTTTTTTCCTTTTCCCACTTTCTTCACCAATCATGCGGCATTATACCGCATTTTCACAGCTCATGAAAAGAACATTACTGATTGTCTTTGCCTTGCTGGTTGCGCTGGGCAGCATTGAGGCCCAGCGTGTCATCCGGGTGCTGGCCATCGGCAACAGTTTCTCGGAAGATGCCATCGAGAACAATCTCTACGACCTGGCCAAGGCACAGGGCGACATCATCGTGGTGGGCAATCTGTACATCGGAGGAGCCAGTCTGGAGCTCCACAGCCATAACGCAGCCCTCAATCTGCCGGCCTACCGTTATCGCAAGACCGATGCCGATGGACAACGGCACCAAGCAGACACCATGGCATTAGCCCGCGCACTCAATGACGAGCCGTGGGACTATGTCAGTCTGCAGCAGGCCAGCCATTATTCGGGTCAGTATGCCACCTATAAGCCTTACCTCACCGACCTGGTGGCCTTAGTGAAGAAACACTGTCCGCGGGCCCGTCTGCTGTGGCACCAGACCTGGGCCTATGCCGCCAATTCCACCCACGACGGCTTTGCCAATTACGGTCGTGACCAGCAGCGCATGTACCGGTCGATCATCGCGGCCTCACGGCAGGCCATGCGCGACGGAAAATTCAAACGCGTCGTGCCCTCGGGCACCGCCATACAGAATATGCGCACCTCATTCATCGGCGACAAGCTCACCCGCGACGGCTACCACCTCAACCTCATCTATGGTCGGTATGTGGCCGCCTGCACCTGGCTCGAAGTGCTGACAGGAAGGACTGCCGTAGGCAACAGCTATGCACCTCAGGGCATGACGCCACAGCTCATCCGTGTGTCGCAGACCGCAGCCCATGCCGCGGTAAAGCATCCTTGGCGAGTGACCGACATGTCAGGCTACAAGGAGTAGCCAACGGTGTCGCCCCCCCCGATGTGCCTATCAGTTCTCCTCGTTAAGGCTCCTTACCTCTCTCCATGCTCAAGGCTATGCTCTGATACCTTCAAAGCATAGCCTTGAAGATTAAAAACAGCTGTTTTCGTGGTGCCAATGGCCAATGCTGCCGGACTGATTCCATGCGAACCACATCCTGTTTCGACTCGAACCACATCCTGTTTCGACTCGAACCACATTCTGTTTCGACTCGAACCACGCTCTGATTCGACTCGAACCACACATTGAGCCAGCTCCCCACACCGCATCATCTGGCCCATTTTCTGATACGAAAGGACTCTTGTGGCCAATTGAAAAGGTGTTTATCGCAGTTCCATTCCCACGGGTACGATATCGGTTCACACCATATTCTTGTGTTTTTAACATACTTATTTCGTAAGGTTTTCTTAGGCTTACCACCCGATAACATTCCCGCAGGCTAGATATTCTAAGATAGGACTCGCTGGCGAGGCCCATGCCCATATTTTGCGATGAGCAAGCAACGT
>JBHAFS010000050.1:0-7644 GCA_041856205.1 Prevotella sp. | reverse complement strand
CCTCCGCGGTGTTTTTCATGATTTTTGCACCACTGAGGTTTTGCACTTCGATTTGGAACTTGCCTAGTTCCCCATTCGATAAGGCGATATAACTGTCCATTAAGCAAAAACAGAAATGACACATGAATCCAACGCACGAAAAATACAACACGCTTGTGGACAGTTTTGATATATAGAGACAAACTCTCCCACCCCGCCCTTGGGCGAAGTGGGAGAGAATATCAGGTGCCGGTCAGCAGACCGGACTATCGTGCTGGGGTGCGGCTTACTTGGCAGCCAGGTAGCGGTCTACCTTGCCGGCCGCCTTCAGTCCGTCGGCAATGGCACGCACCACCAGTGAGGCACCCTCGGCGGCATCGCCGGCCACAAACACGTTTTCGGCAAACTGGGGCTGCTGGGGCTTGATGAATCCCATGGCCAGCAATACCATCTCGGCCTTGATGACCTCGGGCTTGCCCACGGGCTCCATGATGGGACGGCCGCCCTCGGGGTTGGGCTTCCAGGTTATCTCCTGCACCTTCACGCCGGTGAGCTGTCCGTCCTTGCCCAGAAACTCCAGTGAGTTGATGTTCCAGCGGCGCACGCAGCCCTCCTCGTGGCTCGAGGTGGTCTTGAAGGTGCGCGGCCAGGCCGGCCACGGGTTGGCGGGGTCGTCGGGGGCATCGATGGGCTTGGGCATAATCTCTATCTGCGTCACGCTCTTGGCACCCTGACGGTGTGACGTACCGATGCAGTCGGAACCGGTGTCGCCGCCGCCGATCACGAGCACATTCTTGCCGTGAGCATTCACCAGCTCGTCTTTCTTAAACTCCATGCCTGCCAGCACACGGTTTTGCTGCGCCAGCATGTCGAGGGCGAAATAGACACCCTTGAGCTCGCGGCCGGGAATCTTCAGGTCGCGGGCCTCGGGCGTGCCCGTGCATATCACCACGGCATCAAAACCCTCGGGCAACTTATTCACGTCTACGTACACGCCGTACTTAAAGACGATACCCTCAGCCTCCATCACCTGCAGGCGACGGTCGATGACGGCCTTGTTGAGCTTGAAGTTGGGTATGCCGTAGCGCAGCAGTCCGCCGGCAGCCTCGTTGGCCTCGAACACCGTCACGCTGTAGCCCTTACGGTTGAGCGCATGCGCTGCCCCCAGTCCAGCCGGACCGGCACCCACCACGGCCACCGTCTTGCCGTTGCGGACGGGTATCACCGGCTTCACGAAGTCTTCGAGGAAGGCATGCTCGGCAATGGCGGCCTCGTTCTCGCGAATGGTGGTAGGCTCATGGTCCATGAGGTTGAGCACACACGACTTCTCGCAGAGCGCCGGGCACACCCTGCCCGTAAACTCGGGGAAGGGGTTGGTGCTGTTGAGCAGCCGGTAGGCCTGTTCCCAGTCGCCCTTGTAGAGGGCGTCGTTCCACTCGGGCGGCTTGTTGCCCAGCGGACATGCCCAGTGGCAGAAGGCCACACCGCAGTCCATACACCGCGAGGCCTGCTGCCTGCGGTCGTTGCTGTTCAAGGTCTGCTCCACTTCTCCAAAGTCGTGGATTCTATCGTTGATTGGTCTATATCCTGCTTCCTTGCGTGGGATAGTCAGGAATGCTTTTGGATTTCCCATAATGTTTCTTCTTGATTGTGTTACGATGTTAGTTGGTTGCTGCCGTGCTGCGTTGCCGTGGCCGTTGCCGCCGTGCTGTGTGCGGGCTGGGTTGGCAGGGCGTGCAGGCCGTGGCGGTGTGTGCCGGGCCTAGAGGAGGAAGGATGGCTCTGTACGAGTGACGCGCTGGTTCGAGTCGAATCACAGTCTGTTTCCACTCGAAGTAGAGTCTGTTTCGAGTCGAAGTAGAGTCTGTTTCGAGTCGAATCACAGTCTGTTTCCAGCCGAACCACAGTTTGCCATCACCATAATCCTCTTGCTTACAGTACCTTATGGGTCTGCGAGCACGCTGCCGAGACCCTTCGCCGGCGGCCTTGCGGCCGTATGGCGGGGCAGCCACGGCAAGGCGGTCAATAGTCGCGCTGCATCTCCAGGATTTTCTGTTGCAACTTCTTGACCTGCTCTTCCTGCAGCACGCGCTTGTACTCGATGGGCACCACCTGGATGAAGTCTTCCACGTAGCGGTTCCAGTCGTCGAGCATGGTGCGTGCGAGCTTCGAGCCGGTGTAGAGCCAGTGCTGGCGTATGAGTTCGTGGAGCTCCTTGCGGTAGGTGCTCTCCTCCACGAGGTTGATCTCCACCATGTCCATGTTGCAGAAGTAGTCGAAGTTGTGGTTCTTGTCCCACACGTAGGCTACGCCGCCGCTCATACCCGCGGCGAAGTTGCGCCCGGTCTCGCCGAGCACCACCACGCGTCCGCCGGTCATATACTCGCAGCAGTGGTCGCCGGCGCCCTCGATGACGGCAATGGCACCCGAGTTGCGCACACCGAAGCGTTCGCCCACCTTACCGTTGATGTAGAGTTCGCCCGAGGTGGCACCATAGAGACCCGTGTTACCGGCTATCATGTTATCCTCGGCGGCGAAGTTAGAGCGGATGGGCGGCAGGATCGAGATACGACCGCCCGAGAGACCCTTGGCGAAGTAGTCGTTGGTCTCGCCCTCGAGCTTGAAGTCGACACCACTCACCAGGAAGGCACCGAAGCTCTGTCCGGCCGAGCCCTTGAACTTGATGTTGAGCGAGGGCTGCGCATACTCCTCGCCGCGCTGCCTGGCCAGCGACACCTGCTTGGTGATAAAGCCGCTGAGCATGGTGCCCACGGCACGGTCGGTGTTGCGAATGGCGAAGTCGAGGTCGAGCTCTCCGCCATGCACGATGGTGTCGTGGGCCGCCTTGAGGATGCGCTGGTCGAGCACGTCGCTCAGGTCGAGCTTCAGGTCGCCCGTGTGGCGTATGGCTGTGTTGGAGTCTTCGCGGTGCAGCAGCCTGCCGAAGTCGAGGCCACGCTCGGCGGCTGTCACGCTTCCGGGCTTGTCGGGCAGCTGCTCGATGAGGTCGGTGCGACCCACGATGTCGGCCAGCGAGGTGAATCCCATCTCGGCCAAATACTCGCGCACCTCCTGCGCCAGGAAGGTGAAGAAGTTGACCAGATAGCTGTAGTGGCCCTTGAAATGGGCACGCAGCTTGGGGTCTTGCGTGGCCACGCCCATGGGACAGGTATTGAGGTTGCACTTGCGCATCATGACGCAGCCCAGCACGATGAGGGCCGACGTACCGAACGAGAACTCCTCGGCGCCCAGCAGGGCCATGAGGATGATGTCGCGGCCGGTCTTCACCTGTCCGTCGACCTGCAGGCGCACCTGTCCGCGCAGTCCGTTCTTGACGAGTGTCTGCTGTGTCTCCGAGAGGCCTATCTCGGGTGAGATCCCCGCGAAGCGCATGCTCGAGGCGGGGCTGGCACCCGTGCCGCCCTCCGAGCCCGAGATGATGATGAGGTCGGCCTTGGCCTTGGCCACGCCGGCGGCAATGGTTCCCACGCCGCTCTCGGCTACGAGCTTCACGCTGATGGCCGCCGTGGGGTTGACATTCTTGAGGTCGAAGATGAGCTGTGCCAGGTCTTCGATGCTATAGATGTCGTGGTGAGGCGGGGGCGAGATGAGCGAGATGCCGGGGATGGAGTGACGCGTGCGGGCAATCACCTCGTTGACCTTGAAGCCGGGCAGCTGTCCGCCCTCACCGGGCTTGGCGCCCTGTGCCACCTTGATCTGTATCTCTTCGGCATTGACCAGGTAGTCGGTGGTGACACCGAAGCGGCCCGAGGCCACCTGCTTGGTCTTGCTGTTGAGCGAGATGCCGTCGTGCGAGCCATAGAAACGGTCGTCGCCCTCGCCACCCTCACCGGTGTTGGAGCGTGCGCCGAGCTTGTTCATGGCCAGGGCCATGGCCTCGTGGGCCTCCTTGCTCAGTGCGCCGAACGACATGGCGCCGGTGACAAAGTGCTTGACAATCTCCTCCACGGGCTCCACCTTGTCGATGCTGATGGGGTTCTTCTTGAACCCGAAGAAGTCGCGGATGAATATGGGCTCTGCCTTGTCGTCGGCCATCTGGGTGTAGCGTTTGAACTGCTCGTAGCTGCCGTTGCGTGTGGCGAGCTGCAGCGTGGCGATGGTCTCGGGGTTCCAGGCGTGCTGGATGCCGTCCTTGCGCCAGTGGAACAGTCCGGTGTTCTCGAGCATGTCAGGGTCGGCCTTGGCTGCGGCGGTCTTGCGAGAGACGGCGTCGGCAGCAATCTTGTCGAGGCCGATGCCTCCGATGGTGCTGATGTCGGTGCCGAAATAGGTCTTGAGCAGCGACTCCGAGAGGCCGATAGACTCGAAGATCTTGGCCCCGCGGTAAGAGCGGATGGTAGAGATGCCCATCTTGGCCATGATCTTATAGAGGCCTTTCTTCACGGCCTTGATGTAGTTGGCCTCGGCCGTGGCATAGTCTTCCTGTATCTTGTGACGCTTCACCAGGTCGTCGAGCACGGCATAGGTGAGGTAAGGGCAGAGGGCCGAGGCACCGTAGCCCAGCAGCAGGGCGGCGTGCATCACCTCGCGTATCTCGCCGCTCTCGACGATGAGGGCCGTCTGCACGCGCTTGCCCACGCTGATGAGGTAATGGTGTACGGCACTCACAGCCAGCAGCGAGGGGATGGGCACGTCGGCAGGGGCGAGGTCACGGTCAGAGAGTATGATATAGTTGTAACCTTCGTCCACGCTCCGGGCCACCTCCTGGCAGAGGCTGTCGAGGGCCGCGCGCAGGGCATCGCCCGGCTGCTCGTCGGCAGGGGTGAAGCTGAGCTTGAGCTTGCGGGTGTTGAAACCCTTATAGCGGATGTTGCACAGGATGTCGAGCTGCGTGTTGGTGAGGATAGGATGCGGCAGGCGCACCATCTTGCAGTTGGTCTCGTCGGGATTGAGGATGCCCGTGCCCACCCTGCCGATATACTCCGAGAGACTCATGACGAGGTTCTCGCGGATGGAGTCGATGGCGGGGTTGGTGACCTGTGCGAACTGCTGGCGGAAATAGTTGAAGAAGATCTGCGGACGGTCGCTGAGCACGGCCAGCGGTGTGTCGTTGCCCATCGAGGCCGTGGGCTCCTGTCCGTTGGTGGCCATGGGGATGATGGTCGAGTCGATGTCTTCCTGCTCGAAGCCAAACTCCACCTCCTTGCGGGTGAGGTCGGCCACGCCGTTCTCCACCTTGCGACCGCTGTGTACCTTCTCGAGCTGTATGCGGTTGGTGCTGAGCCACTGGCGGTAAGGATGCTCGGCGGCCAGCCGCTCCTTGATCTCGCCGTCGTAGTAGATACGGCCTTCCTGGGTGTCGATGAGCAGTATCTTGCCCGGCTGCAGGCGTCCCTTCTCGGCCACCTCAGAGGGGTCGAAGTCCATGACGCCCACCTCGGAGGCCACCACCATCATGTCGTTCTTGGTAATGGTATAGCGGGCGGGGCGCAGACCGTTGCGGTCGAGCATGCCACCGGCATAGCGGCCGTCGCTGAAGAGCAGGGCTGCCGGACCGTCCCAGGGCTCCATCAGGATGGAGTGGTACTCGTAGAAGGCCTTGAGGTCTTCGGAGATGGGGTTCTTGTCGTTGAAGCTCTCGGGCACCATCACCGCCATGGCATGGGGCAGCGACAGGCCGCTCATGACGAAGAACTCGAAGACGTTGTCCAAAGAAGCCGAGTCGCTCATATTGGGCTGTACGATGGGCGAGATGTCCTGCACGTCGCCCAGGGCCTCGCTCGACAGCACGCTCTCGCGGGCCTGCATCCAGCCGCGGTTGCCGCGGATGGTGTTGATCTCGCCGTTGTGGGCCAGCAGGCGGAAGGGCTGGGCCAGGCTCCACGTGGGGAAGGTGTTGGTAGAGAAGCGGCTGTGTACCAGGGCCAGACCGCTGGTGAAATAGGTGTTGGTGAGGTCGGGGAAATACTGGCGTACCTGCAGGCTGGTGAGCATGCCCTTGTAGACGATGCTCTTGCTCGAGAGCGAGCAGACGTAGAAGTCTTTGTCGTGAACGCGGCGCTCTATTCGCTTGCGGATGAGGTAGAGCACACGCTCGAAGACGGGCACCTTGTCGTCGGTCACGCCGGTGATGAAGGCCTGCTTGATGGCGGGCTCGGTGCCCAGCGCGGCCTCGCCGAGACAGTCGGGGTTGGTGGGCACGGTGCGCAGGTGCATGAGCTGGAGACCCTCGCGCTCGATCTCCTCGATCATGATGGAGAGGATCTCCTGCTGGCGCTTCTCGTCCTTGGGCAGGAAGATGAGTCCTGTGCCGTATTTGCCCTTCTCGGGCACGGGGATGCCCTGCAAGAGAATAAACTCATGGGGAATCTGGAGCATGATACCTGCTCCGTCGCCCGTCTTGTTGTCGGCACCCTCGGCACCACGGTGGCGCATGTTCTCGAGTACCTTCAAGGCGTTGTCAACCAGCTCGTGGCTCTTGTTGCCGTGAATGTTGACTACCATACCTACACCGCACGCATCATGCTCGTAGGCACTGTTGTACAATCCTGTGTTCATATCTTTTGATTTCCTATTGGTTGTATGCTTGTTGATGAATACCTGCCACGGCCCGTCCGCTGGGGTCGTTGAGGTTCTTGAATGAGCTGTCCCAGGCCAGGGCCTCGGCGGTAGAACAGGCCACACTGGGCACGCTGGGCACACTGCGGGCGGCGCTGTCGCTGGGGAAATGCTCGGCAAAGATGGAGCGGTAGTAATACTCCTCCTTGTTCTGCGGGGGGTTGATGGGGAACCGCTCAGCAGCGTGCGCCATCTGCTCGTCGGTCACGGCAGCCGCCGTGACCTGCTTGAGCATGTCGATCCACGAGTAGCCCACGCCGTCAGAGAACTGCTCCTTCTGTCGCCAGGCCACCTCCTCGGGCAGCATGTCGCTGAAGGCCTCGCGCACGATGCGTTTCTCCACGGCCTGACCGGGGCACATCTTCCACGCCGGGTCGAGGTTCATGGCCACCTCCATAAACTCCTTGTCGAGGAACGGCACGCGGCCTTCCACGCCCCAGGCCGACAGGCTCTTGTTGGCACGCAGGCAGTCGTAGAGGTAGAGCTTGGAGATCTTACGCACGGTCTCGCGGTGGAACTCCTCGGCCGAAGGGGCCTTGTGGAAGTAGAGGTAGCCGCCGAAGATCTCGTCGGCACCCTCACCCGAGAGCACCATCTTGATGCCCATCGACTTGATGACGCGGGCCAGGAGATACATCGGCGTAGAGGCGCGCACGGTGGTGACGTCGTAGGTCTCGATGAAGTAGATGACATCGCGGATGGCATCGAGGCCTTCCTGGATGGTATAGTTGATCTCGTGGTGTACGGTACCGATGTGGTCGGCCACCAAACGGGCCTTGGCCAGGTCGGGGGCACCCTTGAGGCCCACGGCAAAGCTGTGCAGACGGGGCCACCAGGCACGTGTCTCGCCGCCGTTCTCGATACGGTTCTCGGCATACACCTCGGCAATGGCCGATATGACCGATGAGTCGAGACCTCCGCTGAGCAGCACGCCATAGGGCACGTCGCTCATGAGTTGGCGGCGCACGGCACCCATGAGCGACTGCCTGACATCCTTGACGGCCTGTTCGTAGGTGCCGCTGGCATGTCCGTCGGGCACGCTGTCTTGCCAGCTGCGATGGTAATAGGGCTTCACGCCGGGGGCCT
>JBHAFS010000049.1:0-19564 GCA_041856205.1 Prevotella sp. | reverse complement strand
TTTTTTACGGCAAAGTATGCGGGTGTTTTTTAATGTTGCACATTGATTAAAAAGGTTAATAACGAAGCATTTATTGATATGGCTCATTTTTTTGCCACCTGTGTTTTGCATTTTGGGACATGCCATCTCTTCATCTGCTAATGTGGAGCTTTCATGCCGAGCGTGAACTTGTAGGCCACGTGTGCCATGAGGTATCGGCTGACGCTGTTGGTCCAAGTCTCGGTGCGTCCCTGCTCGTTGAGTGTGAAAGTGGTGTTGCTGAGGTTGCCGAGGATATCGAATCCATCAAGCGAGAACACAAGCCGGTCGCTGAGGAGTTTCTTGGACAGACGGGCATTCCACACCAGCTCGCTGGTGTTCATCTCTGGGTCGTTGTACCCACGTCGGTTGTAATGGGCCAGGTCAGTAGAACATTGCAGTCCCCACGGCAGCGCCACCATACCGCCCAGACCGAAGGTGTAGTTCCACGCATTCACCGTCTGGAAGCCGACGCGATTGCCCGTAGCACGCTGGTAACTGGCGCTGACGCCTGCCTTCAGGCTCAGTTTTTCGCCCAGCTGATATTCCAGCGCCATTTGATCGTTGATATTCCAGCTGTGTACGTCACTGCGGGCAGCCTGCGTGCCTTCCACGGTGGTGAGATCCACGCTGTTGTTGTATTGGGCCGTGAAATACTGCTGCAAGGTCAGACGCTTCATGCGATCCAAGGGGCCGCCCACGGCCAAGCTTCCCCCCAGGTTCCAGTTGCCATCTACATTGACCTGTTGGGTGGTGGTCTTTCCGGTCGCCTTGTCGTAGAGGGTCGATGTGGCAATGGCATTCTGAGTGACGCTGTAGTTGAGGCCGAAACTCATGAACCGCTGGCTGCCCATTTGGAACAGCGAGGCATTGAAGTCAATGCTGTGGGTGCGCGCCTTCCGCAGCCCGGGGTTACCCAAGGTGATGACAAGCGGATTGGCATCGTCGCGGATGTCGAGCATCGAAGTGAGTGACGGCTGGCTCTGGCTGGTGCGGTAGGACAGGGAAACGTAGCGTGTGCCGGTAGAGTCGTTGAGCTGGTAGCTGAGGCTCAGGGTAGGACTGAAGAACAGCGAGGTGCGCGACTTGTCGTACCGCTGTTGGCGGTAATAGTCGAGTTGCTCGTGGTGCAGCTCTAAGGGCAGCGACAAACCCGCCGCCCAACGGGGCATGCGTGTGCCGTCGCCATGTACCAGGTTGGCAGTGAGGCTTGCCGAATGAGACATGGTGTGCTCCCGGCTGCGGTCGCTGTTGTGGGCATCAAGTACGGCAAGCAGGGCCTCACGCGTGGAGGGCAGCACGCCGAGGGTATAGGCCTCGTCGGTGAAGTCGTGCAACTGGTCGAGCCGGTAGAGGGTGTTGTCCAAGGAGCTGTAGCGCTGGTTGAAGCGGTAGGCAGGCCGTACGAAAAGGGTCGTGACCTCATCGCTGTCACATTTCACCAGACGCGTGTAGTCGGCAGTCAGGCTCAGGTCATAGTTTTTGTTGGGTGTCTCCGAATATTGACGGCGGTGGTCCTGGGTGGGCGAGCTACCCATGTAGTCGATGTGGTTGAGGGCATGACATTCGTTCTGCACGGTGTTATACAGGAAACTGCCATCCACATGGAGCATGTTGTCCCAGGCTTCATCGCCGCCGAAACGGAAACGATCGCTCAGCGTGGCAGAATAGGCGGTGCTCTGACCATGGTACATATTATCGTTGCGCACACGGTTGATGGTCGTGGCCAGGAGCCTGCGCCCGGCATCGGGGGCAAAGAGACTGTCGAGCAGCGCAGTGGTGCCGGGATTGGCGTTGAAGCGTCCCGACAGGCTGCTCCCCCATCCCCGGTTACGGGTATGCTCCACACCCAGCTTGCCGTCGAGCATGTGTCTGCCTGCATGCAGGCCAAACATACCGTTCCACGACAGTGAGGTGTTCTTCGCCCGGTTGCCGTTCCGGCTCAGTCCGTAGTAGTCGCCGCCAGTGAGAAACACCTGTGAGCTGGTGCGAGTCAAGATTTCATTGTCACTATGGGTCATCGTGGCTTCAGTCTCCACAAAGTCGTCCTCGGTCTTTCCTTCATAGCGGTAGGCAGCGCCTGCCATCTTCGTTGCGGTAAGCCCACCGCCCAAGTCGGGAGTGGACTGCATCATGGTGCCGTCGCCAGGTGTGCTCGTGTCGCTGATGTTGTTGGCCGAGCCGATGAGCGTCAGCCGGGAGTGCCGGTCGTAGAGCATGGAGAAGAGCTTGGAACTGTAGCGGTGGTCACTGCCCCCCGCCAGGTCGACGTTGCCCATCATGCCATGCTGGTATTGCTTCTTCAGACCCACGTCGAGCACAAACTCGCGGTCGTCCATGTCGCGACCCATCAACCGGCTTTCCTTGCCTCGCTTGTCGTAGGCCTTCACCTTGTCGACGGTGTAGGCGGGCAGGTTCTCGAGTGCTTTTTTTGCATCGCCCTTGAAGAAGTCGCGCCCGTCGACAAGCAACGAACTGACGGTGCGCCCGTTCACCTTGATGACCCCGTCTTCAAGCGTGGTACCCGGCATCTGGCGAATCAAAGCATCAAGCATGGAGCCCTGGCTGAGGTTGAACGCCGAAGCGTCGTAGACCACGGTGTCGCCATGCATCACCATCTTGACCTTCGTGGCTTTTACCACCACCTCGTCGAGCAATCGGGCATCTTCCTCCATCCTCACGTCATCGACCTGCTGCTCGTTCACCCGCTCGGCCATCTTCACTTCCACGCGGCGACATACAGTCTTGTAGCCCACCATCGAGAAACGCAGAATGTAGCTCCGGTGGTTGTCAACGTCAATGTCATAACCGGAGAACGTTATGCCAAAAAGAGTCTTGTCGACAGTGACAGCCGTGCGCACCACACTGCTGTCGCCAGGGTCGAGCAGTTCGACCGTGACTCCCGGAAGCGACTCACCAGTCTTGGCATCGACCACTTGGCCAGAGAGGTGCCGGGCCGAAGCCATGAGGCTCCAGACTGTCAACAGACAAAAGAGAAGAACAGCTTTGCGCAGCATCAGCAGAAGTGCCCCAGGGGCATTCACAACAACAGCACCGTGCTCTTACCTTTGCGCGAGAGCTCCGAAGCGAACAACAATACGACAAAGTAACCCAGGAAGGGGATGATGAACGGCATGCTGACCATGCCGGTGGAGTCGGTGATGATGCCCATGAGCAGGAAGCCGCAGCCACCGATGGGGGTCATCATCAGCAGCGATGAGGCGCTCTTGGTGAGATTGCCCAGCCCCCGCAACGACAACGAGAAGATGGTGGGGAACATGATGGCCTCAAAGGCATAGTTGAGCACTAAAGCCACCATCGACACCTTGCCAAGGTTAAGCAGCACCACACCCATGCACACTACGCTGCCGATGGCACAGCCCAAGAGCATGTGCTCGGCCTTGATGTGACGCATGAGCCAACTGCCCACAAATCGCCCCACCATAAAGAAGGCCAAGGCGATGGTCAGTACCACTGAGGCAACATTGTCGGACATCCAGCCTTTAGCCGTCACAAAATTGATGAAATAGCTGTTGATCGAGATCTCAGCCACCTCGTAGGCCAGCAGCGTGAACAGTCCGAAGACGAACATGGGATGATGACGGAAGAGCTTCATGATACGCGTGCCCCGCGTGCGGTCTTCCTCAGTCTCGCGATGCGCAATCTCCGGGAGGCTCACGCGCGAGAACACCACGGCGATACACAGCACCAGCACACCGAGCACCGAGTAAGGCACTACGATATTGCCGCCACCCGCCGTGCCGTCGAAGAGAAACTGCCCCACGAAGAAGGTGGCGGAGAGGGAGCCCAGCCCGTTGAACGACTGCGAGAAGTTCAGGCGGGCGGTACCTGTTGCCGGCTCACCAAGCTCTGTGACGTAGGGATTGGCCGAAGTCTCCAGAAACACCAGTCCACACCCGATGATGAACAGTGCCCCGAGATAGGCATAGAAGGTGCCGGCCTCAGCGCCAGGAATAAAGAGCAGCGCACCGATACCGAAGAGCAGCAGTCCGAACACCACACCCCGGCGGTAGCCATGCCGATTGATGAACCAGCCCGCCGGTATGGCCATCAGGAAATAGCCCAGGTAGGTGGTGACCTGGATGAGCGACGACTGGGTGATGGTGATGTCGAGCGAATTCTGGAAGTGCTTGTTCAGCACATCGAGGATGGCGCGGGCAAATCCCCAGAGGAAAAATAAAGAGGTGACCAACACAAACGGCAGGAAATACTGTTTGTTGGTCAGCGACGAATGGTTTGTTTTCATACCACAAGCTAAAGAGACAAAGCGCAACGGGGCTTCGGACAAACATGATGCCCGCAGACCCGTTGCCAAGTCCTCCGCCGCCGATGCTCAAGCAACCAGGGGAGGAGGATGGAAGAAAAAAACTATTTCTGTTCAGCGGGCTCGATGACCTTCCAGACCAATGCTGCCAAGGCACCACCCACAAACGGACCAACGATAAAAATCCAGAGGTTGGTCAGTGCAGTACCACCCTGGAAGAGGGCCGGACCGATGGAACGGGCGGGGTTGACAGACGTACCGGTATAGCGGATGCATGCCAGATGAACGAGGATGAGTGAGAGACCGATGGCCAGACCGGCGAAGTTGTTGGTGGCACCGTTGGTCTTCGAGGTGGTGCCCAGCACCACGAGCACAAACACGCAGGTGAAGAAAATCTCGGCCAGCAGACCGCCGAAGGTGGTGATGGTCACACCGGCACCGTTGAGGGCCTGCAGGTCGTTGGCACCCGTGCCCGTGAGCCCGGCTGCTGAAGTGATGGCATAGAGGATGGCTGCACCGAGGATACCGCCAATGACCTGGAAGATGATATACATACCGGCATCCTTACTACTCATGCGACCGCTCATAAATACACCCAGGGTGATGGCGGGATTGATGTGGCAACCAGAGATGCCACCGATGGCATAGGCCATGGCCACTACAGCAAGACCAAAGGCCATGGCTGTTCCCACCACTGCTGCCTGATTGGTTAAGGGGTCGCAACCCAGTGAGACTGCGGTACCGCAGCCCATGAGGACAAGCACCATCGTGCCTACCATCTCAGCAAGATACTTTTTCATAATCGCTTAAAATTAGTTCATTACTTGTTTTTTATTTGACTTAAAACATTGCAAATATAAGTAAATAAATCTTGAATCACAACGTTTTCCCTAAAAACTTTTAAGGATTACAGCTTTTCGTAAACGAAATGAAAAAACAAGACCAACAAGCACATGCCAGGTCATGCCCTTGCAGTGGCCGTCCCCCTAACAGTACATGTTGCTCGGCCACTCTTCCTCACCTCACGGGCCGGCCATCGAGTATTTGGCGGAGCAGGAACGTGGCATTCTGGTTGCGCGCCACGCCAGGTGTGATCTGGTAAGAATAGGTGACATCGGTGCCCAACTCGATTTCAAAACAGTAGTTGTGAAACCGCTGCCCCTCCATCTTCGAGAGTTCCAAGTCGTGGGTGGCGATGATACCGCTCACGGGCAACTGCGACACATACTCCAGGAAGAGCCGCGAGCCCTGTAGTTTGTCGAGCGAGTTGGTGCCCTTGAGAATCTCGTCGAGGATGATGAGCGAAGGCTCCTGCCCGTCCGTCGTGCCCTTGATCTTCATGCCTTCTTCCGGCATCTCACCGCCCTGCCTCGATGAAGCAGGGACTATGGGCGAGAGACTGCCGATGAGCTGCTGAAGCCGCAACAGCTCGGCATTGAAATAAGAGATGCCTTGCGAAAGGTCGTCGGTGGTGCGCATGCTGCTGAATAGCCTGAACCGCGACACCCGCAGCGACCGTGCAAAGACGGGCATGCCCAGCCGAGCCAGCAGACAGTTGACGCCCACCGACCGCAGGAAGGTGGACTTTCCGGCCATGTTGGCACCGGTGATGATATAAAAGTGGCGGTCGTCGATGAGGAAGTCGTTGGGCACGGCCTTGGCACCGAGGAAAGGGTGGTAAAGCCCCCGGGCCTCGAACCTTACACCAGAGTCGTCGGTCACCTCGGCCCAGCAGGTATCAGGATGGTTGTAAAGGAAAGTGGCCACCGTAACCTCTTGGTCCTTGCGCACCACACGGTCGACCCACTGCGCCATCTCCTCGCGGTCGTCCGCCTGCCACATGAGGAATTTCCGCACCAGGAAAAAGTCGTAGAGCGCAAAGGTATCTACCAGCAGTAGTCCCATGATGTTACCCCGCTTGTCGAGACCGTCGAGCAAGGTGGTGAGCCTACTGAACACATCGACCTTGCCCTCATTCATGAGTCGGGCCACCTGTACGAAGCGACGCAGCTGTCCGTGCAGGCGGTTGACAGCCTTGCCGATGTCGCGCAGCGGACCCATGCAGGCCAGCAGCACCACAAAAAACTGTATCGTGCCCCACCACAGCGGCACCATACCCCCTACCCTGCCCATGGCAGCCAGCACGATGACGGCCACGAAGGCAGCGATGCCGGCCCAGGCCAGCAGCAACATGACACGGCTGTCCACCCACCGCGGCACACGCACCTCTCCGGCCGCCCGCAGGGCCTCGCCGATGGCCTCGGTGTCGATCTTGTCGCGCACGCCAAAGGCGATGAATGTCGAGCGGAACGTCTCATCGGCGGCGAGGGTCTCCAGCCGCTCCCTCACCTGCGCGGTCGACTCTGCGCTGCCATCCTCGCCCATAGGCTCAGGCTTGCTGCCGTCCATACTGCACAGTCGCCGCGCCAAGGCGTCGGCACCACCGGTGGTCACCAGGCGGCTCATACGCTGAAAGAGACTGTCGCGACCGAAGATGTCGAGGTCATAGGTATAGGCATGATGCGGGTCTACATAACGCTGTCCGTCGTCGAAACCGCTGAAGTCGCCACGCAGCGCGCAGCACTCACGGTCGTACACCTGCCACAGGTCTTCGAGGCGCGCGATGCGGGCATCGTTGGCCGTGTCGCGCTGCCGCACCCATACATACACCGCCAGCGCGCCCACGGCGAGCAGCACCCCCAGGGTGCGCCAGTGGGCTTCTACGGTGAGTGTGACAAGGACGATGCAGGCTACCATGGCCAGGAACGAGGCTATCTCGCCCAGCACGAAGACGCGGCTGCGGGCTTTCAAAGCCTTGATCTGGGCCGACAGTGCATCGGCCTGCTTGGTATAATATTGCAGGTGTGGATGATCCATAAGATAAAAGAGGGATAAGGATTGAACGAAAAAGGCACAGCCGACTATTGCCGGTCCTTGATTTCCAGATATTTGTTGATGACGTCTACCGACAGGTTCTCGGGCGTGGTAAACAAGGCCATGATGCCGTATTGCCTGAGCGTGGAGGCGATGAGGCGCTGCTCGTAGAGGGTCTTCTCGGCAATGACATGGCGGTACACCTCTTCGGTGGTGTCGGGGCGGAGCTGCGTGTAACCGCTGATCTCGGTGTCTTCGAAATACACCACCAGCACGCGGTGCCGCCCGGCCAACTGCTGAAGGTATGGCAGCTGCCGCCGCATCGACGCCATCGTGGCAAAACTGGTGAACAACACCAGCAGACTGCGCTGCGAGACACGGGCATTGACATGGGTGACGAGGGCCGAGAAGTCGGTCTCGCCGAAGCTGGTCTGCAACGCATACAGGCTCTCCACGATGGTCTCCATCTGTCCGTGGCGCCGCTCGGCGGGCACCATGGTGTCGAAACGCTCGTTGAAAGTCACGATGCCCGCCTTGTCTTCCTTGTGCAAGGCCACGAACGAGAGCACCAGCGAGGCATTGACCGCATAGTCGAGATAGGTCATGCCGCGGAAGGTCTGCTGCATCATGCGTCCTTTGTCGATGACGCAGAAGACCTGCTGCGAGCGTTCCTGACTATAAACGTTCACCATGAGCTGGTGGCGTCGCGCCGATGCCTTCCAGTTGATGCTGCGGTAGTCGTCGCCCTTGACATAATCCTTGATCTGTTCAAACTCGGTGTTGTTGCCCGCCCGCCGTATGCGCTTGATGCCCATCTCGGTCAGTCGGTTGCTGATAGCCAGCAGTTCGTATTGGCGCAGCATCTGGTACGAGGGGTAGACCTTCACGTCTGTGGGCTCGCCCAGCGTGTAGCGACGCTGCACCAGTGCCACCCTGGTGGAGGCGAAGACGCGCATCCGCCCGAAGCCATACACCCCACGCCGTACGGGCCGGAGCCGGTAGGTCACGGTGCGGCCGGTGTGGGGCTTGAGCGTGAGGGGGAAAGCCAGGTCGCGCCGCTGGAAGGCCACGGGGGCCTCGTCGATGATCTGCAGCCACAGCCTGAAGGGGTAGTCGTTGCGCACATGGAGCGTGACGTCGTTGTCGTCGCCATTCGAGAACCGTTCGCCGCAACGCCTACTGCCGCTGACCCGCCGGCCCAGCCACAGCAGGGCCATATCGGTCGCCACCGCCACTGCGAGGAGGCACAGCAACACCCGTCCCGCCGTGAACAGCGGAGACCAGGCAAAGCCACCCCCTACCACGAGGATGACCACCACAGACCAGATATAAAATCGGCGCGTGAGAAACATCGTCAGTCAGTCTTCGGTTATTTGGGCACTTCCACTTTCTCCATCAGTCGGCGCACCACCTTGGCCGGAGTGTAGCCCTCCATCTCGGCCTCGGCCGTGAGGATGAGCCTGTGTTGCAACACATGGGGTGCCACCTGCTTGACGTCGTCGGGGGTCATGAAGTCGCGGCCCTGCAGCAAAGCGTAGGCCTTGGCGGTCTGGAGAATGGCCACCGAAGCACGCGGCGAGCCACCCAGATAGACGGCCTTCGACTGGCGCGTCTGCTGCACCACCTCGGCGATGTAACGCAACAGCGAGGCGTCGACCACCACGTCGTGGAGCAGGGTGCGCAGCTGCAGCAGCTCGTCGCGGGTGAGCAGCGGCCGTATGTCGTCAATACGGCTGAAGGCGGCGTTGCGCTGGTGGCGCTCGAGGATGAGCACCTCCTCGTCGAGCGAGGGATAGCCCATGACAATCTTCATGAGGAAACGGTCGAGCTGGGCCTCGGGCAGCCGGTAGGTGCCCTCCTGCTCCACAGGGTTCTGCGTGGCGAGGATGGTATAGAGGGCTCCCATGTGGTGGGTCACGCCATCGATGTCGACCTGCCGCTCCTCCATCACCTCGAAGAGGGCGGCCTGGGTCTTGGCCGGGGCGCGGTTGATCTCGTCGGCCAGCACGATGTCACCGAAGGCAGGCCCTTCGTGGAAGTCGAAGTCGGAGGTCTTCATGTTGAACACCGTCGTGCCCAGCACATCACTGGGCATGAGGTCGGGGGTGAACTGTATGCGGCTGAAGCGGGCGTCGACCAGGCGGGCCAGGAGGCGTGCCATCAGGGTCTTGGCCACACCGGGCACGCCCTCGATGAGCACGTGTCCGTCGGCCAGCACGCAGGTCAGCAGCAGGTCAATGACCTCCTCCTGCCCTACGATGACCTGGGCCATCTGCGCCTTCAGGTCGCCGAGTTTCTGCGAGAAGGCAGTCAAGTCAATTCGTTGTTGTTCCATATCGTCTTATCGTTCAAATTATTGGTATGTGCGAGAGAGAGCGGTTCATAGTCGGCCGAGGATCTCGTCCATCTGGCGCACCATGGCTTTCATCTCGTGTTCGGTGATATTGTTCTCGTTGGCCTGTATATACCGCAATGCTTTTATGGTGCGGGCAATGTCCTCGTAGGCCATGCCGGTGCGCTCGCCCAGCTTGCCGAACACCCTGTCGTTGTCGCTGACGTCGAGGATGTCAAGCCCCGTCTGCCGTCTGACAGCATCGGCAAAGAGGGTGAGCTTGGTGCGCACCAGTGCGGCATGGTCGCGGCGCAGATAATAGAGGGTGCCGATGAGTTGCACAAACTCAAGCGAGTGGTTTTTAGGTGGCTCCACCACTGGGATGACGCGCTGCCGGCGACGGGCCGTGAAGATGAAGAACAGCGCGATGGTAAGCAGCGAGAGATAGAGGGCCCAGGTGAGGGGACGCGACCGCAACAGCACCCTGAAGGGCGACTGCTGCTGCTCCATCTGTCCCACGGTGCGGTTGAACTGCAACGTGCGCACCACAGGGCGGTCGGCGAGCTGGGTCATCAAGCACATGACGAGGTCGGAAGTGTTGCGGTCGAGCACACCGTAGTTGGTGAGCACCAAGGGCACCGCCACGAGTATCAGTTCACCCTCACCCATGCGGCGACGGGCAGCCATGATACAGCGCCGGTAGTCTGTCGTGCCGGTGTTCTCGTCGTTATAGGCCAGCGTCTGCCAGCCCGCATGGCCCAGGGTGTCGACAGCTCCAGGTACCATCATGCGGTAAAGGACGTAGTCGGCCCGTCGGTAGCGGCCGTCGGATGCCCAGGTCAGGGTGTCGGTGAGCATGGCATAGTGCTCGGCGAGCTGGGCTTTCAGTCCGCTCACCGAGAAATAATCGTAGCCCGATAGCTTCGCACCCCAGTGTTGCAGCATCAGACTGTCGGCACTGGAGTCGTCTATCGATCCGACGACCATCACCTTGCCGCCGTGGCGAGTGATGCGGTTCACGGCTTCCACCCATTGCGCATCGACACTGAGGTTTGATGCCAAGACGAGCACGTTGCGTGGCCTGGCAGTGTGGCTGAGCTGGTAGACAGTGCTGTCGGTGACCCGATAGCCGTGGGGCATCGATGCCCTGAGCACACTATCCAGCACGTAGCAGCCAAAAGGGTTGCGGTCGGCAGGGGCGTAGGTCGCCGTCCAATTGTATCTGCGGGGATGTTGCAGCTGCAAGACGAAAAGCAACAGCACGGCCAGCGCCACAACGAAGAGATAGGTCTTGCTGAGTTTCATGCCGTGCCTCCTTTCGTGGTGCCGGCCTCGAGCGCCACCTGTTGCTGCAGACGCTGCATGTCGAGGGCCAGCGTGCGGTCGGCGGGGAAGTCGCCATATCTCACACGCAAGAAGTGGTGGGTCATCTGACGGAACGACGGCGTGCGCATCTCGCGGGTATACTGGGTGGGTGTCTTCGACGGCTGCCAGTCGATGAGGCCGTCGTCGCTCAGGGTCTTGAGGGTCTGCAGGTACAGCAGCCGCACAACCTGGCGGTAGTCGTCGCGCCCGAAGGCCTCACCGATGGCTGATGCGAAGTCGACACCATAGATGCTATCCTCACCATAGTCGTCGGCCGGAAGGTCACGACGGGTGCCATAAAACAGTGCCGGACGGGCATGAATGATCAGCACCACGATGACTGCCAAGGCCACCACCGTGAGTCCGAGCCAGATCCAGAGACTGTACTCGGCATAGAAATGCTTGCCAAAAATCGACGACATCAGTCGCTCGAGGCCTTGCACCAGCCATCCCCACACGCTGAACCCCGACGGCGCAAACTCTCTCGCGTAGTCGTACTTGTCATCGCTGCGCCAGGCCTCAAGCATGGCGGGGGCGACCCTGAGCGTGTCGGTGAGGATGGGCATGGGCATCAGAGACTGCTGAAACGGTCGATGTCGTCGGCCTCGGCAGCCGTCGGTTCGGGAGCGTCGGCATGGGTGTCGGCCAACTGTTCAAACTGGTCGATGTCGCCAGCCACTGAAACATTGTCGAGCTTCTCGGCCGCGTGGCCATAGTGATAGGCCACAGCCACGTAGAACAGCACCGTGAAGAAATAGGTTACAAAAGTGGTCACCACCGTGAGGACAAAGGTGCCGAAGGTATAGAGCAACGGCAGAAAACCGCCATTCTCAAAAGCCGTGGGGAAGAGCACGGCCTTGAGGGCCATGAGGATCATCGAGGGAAACAGCAGGATGCTCTGGGCCACGTTCATAATCATGTACATGACCACCAGCACCAGAAACAGTTTGCCCCAGGTGTGGTAGCCATAGCGCACGGTCTTCTCCAGAGCCTCGAAGACATTGAGGCGGTCTTCAAACAGATAGACCGGGGCCCACAGCATCAGCCCCACAGCCACAACGAGAAGCAGCGGCACCACCACGATAAGCAGCCAGGGGCTGACAAGTGCAGTGAGCACCATGATGCCAACGACAACCAGCACCACCGCCATGCCCATGAGCATCAGGATGCCCGACCGCCGGAGGTTGCCGCGCAGACGGGGCCACAGCATGCGCACGCTGACCGCAGACAGGTCACCCTTGCGCTCACCGTACTCGGACATCAGGGCGTAGGTCAGCGACAACAGCATTACCGAGGCCAGCAAGGCAGCCATGACATACACCGCATAACCCACGATGGTATGAGTATCCCAGAACGAATCGACCTGGCTGGCATCGCCGATGTTGGTCACGAGACGCATGTAATTCTCGAAAAAACCGCCCATGCCGGCCGACTGCAATAGGCAGATGGGCAGCAGGAGATAGAGAAACAGCCTGAAGAGTGGCTTCAGGTTTTGCGTCATGAAGTCGAAGGTGTCGGTGAAATTGTCGCTGAACGAGCGGACACGGTACAATGGAATAAATCGTTTGGTCATATCAGTTTTATAATAAGGTATACAAAACAGAGTCCTGGGCCTCGCGCCGGGCTTCACGTCGGTGGAGCCACCAGGGCCACACCACAAAGTAGAACAGCACGAAGGCAGCCGAGAGGCCGATGATGGTGAGCTTGACAGCCACCGCCATGTCGGTGTGGCGGGTGATGAAACTCTCGATGAAACCGGCCACCACAAACACCGGCACCGTGCCCACCACGATCTTCAGCCCGCGCAGGGCACCCCGGCGAAACGACTGCAGGCGCGAGTAGGTGCCGGGAAACAGCCAGCCGTTGCCCATGGCCAGGCCTGCCGCACCGGCCACGACGATGGCCGACAGCTCGAGCGTGCCGTGGAGCATGGTGCCCAGCAGACTCTCGGCAAGCAGTCCATGCTGGGCGAAGTAGGTGTCGAACACGCCAATCATGATACCATTGTAGAGCAGCATGATGCCGGTGGCCAGACTGGTGAAGAGACCCATGACGAAGACGCGGAACGCCACGCCGATGTTGTTGAGGGTGATGGCGTGGAACATCGACAGCTCTGGCATCTTGCCATACACATCCAGGGGGTGCCCCTTGGCGATGTTCTCCTCGGTCATGTCCATATAGCTGTCGCCCATGATGACGCGGCAGAACGACGTGTCGACATGCTGCGACAGCACACCGATGAGCACGCCCGCCACAAAGATGAGCAGCGAGGCCAGCAGCAGCCACCGCGCCTCGTACATCGCCCGAGGCACCTCATGGGTCCAGAAAGTGATGAAGCGTGAGGCGCGCTCGCGCTTGTTGCGGTAGATCTCGTTGTGGATGGCCGAGGACAGGTTGTTGAGGTAGGTGGTGATACGCGACTGGGGATAGTGGGTCTGCGCAAACGAGAGGTCGGAAGTGATGTCGACATACACCTCGGCCAGGCGGTCGGGCGTCTCGGCTGCGGCATGCTCCACCACCGTCTCTGTGCGCTCCCACTTGGCAATATTCTTCCGTATGAAGACAGACTCTTTCAAATGTGCTTGGTATTTTGTTCTTAATTTTTCAGGCGTATCGTCAGCAAAAGTATAAAAAAAACATTATATTTGCAACATAAAACCTCAGAAATGTCAAAATCGGATATCATCACCGGACAATATGTACGCATCGAACAGACGGCCGCCAGCCTGGGCGACCGCATCGTGGCACGCCTCATCGATTTTGTGTTTCTCTTTGCATATATCTCCTCGATGTTGCTGCTGGTCAACACCTTCGGCGACCTATGGTCTGAATATAAAGACACGATTCTGGTGTGGCTGGTCTTCCTGCCCGCCGTCTTCTACTCGTTCCTCTGCGAGACGCTCTTCCACGGACAGACGTTGGGCAAACGCCTGCGTCACATACGCGTGGTCAACGTCAACGGCTCGCAACCCACCATGGGTGCCCTGCTCCTGCGCTGGATGTGCCTGGTCGTCGACGTGTGGACATCGGGCGTGGGCATCGTCGCCATCATGCTCACCAAGCGACGCCAGCGACTGGGCGACCTGGCTGCCGCCACGATGGTGATACACCTCGACGACTACAAGCAATGGCACGGCACGCTCGATGACTTCTATTACCTCAAGGCCGACTACCGCCCGGTGTTCAGACAAGCCGCCGACCTCTCCGACGGACAGGCGCACGTCATCGAGCGCACACTCTACGCCCCCAACGGCTACGACCCCGAGCAGGTGGGCAAGCTGGCTTCCAAGGTGCGGTCGTTTCTGCACCACGAGACTGTGCCCGCAGGCATGACCGATGCCGACTATCTCACCACCGTGCTGCGCGACTACCAATATTTCGAACTGGAACTGGTGTGACTACCGCTCTCCCACGCCTTCAAAGTCCCGCTCCATAGCTTTCCTCTCCCCTTTCCATAGCTTTCGTACTCCCCCCAGACCTTTTCCGCGGCATGCGCCGCGGCCAACGGCCTTGTGATTCGACTCGAAGCAGCGTATGATTCGACTCGAAGCAGGATGTGATTCGACTCGAAGCAGCGTGTGATTCGAATAGAAACAGAATACGATTAGAATAGAAATGGAATACGACTAGAATAGAAACGAAGTGCGATAGGGGTATAACAGAAGTGCGATAAGGGTATCGATATGGGACCAAAGAGATACAATGGTCATATCGCGGGCATGGCACTGCTACTCGGATGAAGTATCGCCATGACAGCTGATAACGTCTAAAGTACAACCAACAACTTAAAAGCCCACTTCAGCACGCTCTTCCAAGTGTGTTGAAGTGGGCTCATTTCTCTGTTGTGACTTTCCTTACTCAGTGGCTGCCGCATCCTGCCCGGGCAGGCAGACCACACCTTCCTGTGTCTTGCCGTCCATCATGATTTTCAGCGGACGGTCGAAACGCACGTGGCGCACGTATGGTGTCTCCTCCACGGCAGGCATGGCGTCGAGCAGGTCTTTGCGAAGCTGGCCGCCCTCGCCGGGCCGGTTGCTGTCGATGGTGAAATAGCCTACACCGAAGGAGGTGAGGTTCTGGAAGAAGTGGGTGCCCTGGCTGGGGTCTACGCGATAGTTCTTGAGGGCCACCTCCACGATGACGCGCGCCGCGGAGATATGCGGCCACTTCACCGGCACCCCCAGCCAGGGATCGCTGGAGCCCCAGCGGCCAGGTCCGATGATGACGTAGTTACCACCCTCTTCCAGAAACTTCCGGTTGATGCGCTCGATGTCGTCGGCCACACAGGCATTGTTCATGGCCGAGAAGTTATCATTATATTTCACGTATATCACGTCAGTCACATCCTCAGAGATGCCGTGGCCCAGCGAGTTGTGACTGCGCAGCAGGCACTGGTCGTCGGGCACGGCAGCCACATCCTCGTTGAGCATCTGCTTGCTGTCGACGATGGGCCGCACCTGCAGCAGATAGAAGTCGCCTGTGCGGTCGGCATTGAGGTTGCAGGCAAACTCTATCTCCACCGGACGCCGCATGGCCGAGGCACCATATTTCATCGACATCTGCAACAGCTCGGGCAGGGGGAACACCTCCTGCTGCAGCACGCCACAGAACGAGATGACCTTGCGGCCGCCCTCATAGAAGCCATCGCGGATGACCTGGTCGTAGGGGTCGTAGGTCGAGGAGATAAGGTTGAGCGACCCGTCGGTCTCAGCCTCCTTGACCTTCAGATTAAGGATGTTGAAGCCGTCGTCTACCTTGAAGTCGGTACCCACATGCTTCATGTCGAGGGCATAGAAGCGTGTCTGCGTCTCTTTCAGGGCAAAGTCGAGTTCAGACATCTGCAGCACCTGCTTGGGATGGTAGGGCGACACGCGCAGCGTCTGACCGCCGTCGACGATATATTTGCCCAGTCCGAGGGCCAGCGAGGCGATGCCGTCCTCGGCCTTCTCGTCACCGATGGGATAATAGTTGATGGAGCGCAGCACGCCGGAGATGGTGGGATAGAACCTGTCGCCATACTGCGTGCCTACGACCTCTTGAAGGATGACAGCCATCTTTTCCTGGTCGATGACGTTTGATGTGGCCGTCATATAAGCCTTTGAGTCGCGGTAGAAGACCGATGCATAGACACCCTTGATGGCTGCCGCCAGCATGTGCAGCATGAGATAACGGTCTTCGAGGTATGGGATCATATAGGTGGAATAGATACCTGCAAAGGGCTGGTAGTGGCTGTCTTCGAGCAGCGAGCTGGAGCGGATGGCGATGGGCGTGCGGGTAGCCTCGAAGAAGATCATGAAGTCTTCGATGTAGCTGTCGGGCAGCTGGGCCTTGAGAAAATGGTCGAGGATGACTTCATCAGGCGCGTCGCTCAGCGCAATCTCGTAGAGGTTGTTCTGCTCCATGAACTGGTCGAACACATCGGTACACAGCACCACGGTCTTGGGAATCTGCACCGTGGCACCCGGGAACTGGTTGAACGAGGGATGGAGCTTGATGACATTGTCGAGGAAGGCCAGACCACGTCCCTTGCCACCCAGCGAGCCCTCGCCGATACGCGCGAAGTGGGCATAGCGGTCGAACTTGCCACGGTCGAAGACGGCCACCACACCAAGGTTCTTCATGCGGCGGTACTGCACGATGGCGTCGAAGATAATCTGGCGGTGGGCATCCACATCCTGCAGCTTGTGCCAGGTGACATGCTTGAGGAAGTTGCTCACAGGGAAGATGGCACGTGCACAGAGCCAGCGACTCATGTGGTTGCGCGACACGTGGTAGAGCATCGAGTCCTGCGGTATCTTGAAGATGTTGTCCTGCAGTTCCTTCAAGGTATGTATGCGCATCACTTCCTTGCGCGTCTTGGGGTCGCGGAAGATGAAGTCGCCGAATCCCATGTGTTCCTCCATGAGGTGACGCAGGTCTACGCTGAGCATCTTCGAGTTCTTATCCACAAACCTGAACCCCTCCTGCTCGGCTCGCTCGCGGTTCGACGCCTCTGAACTCTCCATGATGAGCGGCACATACTCGTCCTCGCGACGTATGGCCTCCAGCAATTTGAAGCCGGCCTCCGGATCCTTGTCTTCATTACCCACGTTGCTCGCCATGCTCGGCAGGCCCTTCATGGGGAAGCGCACGTCGCTGATGACACCCAGACAGTTGTCCTTGTACAACTCGTACATCTCCATCGCCTCCTCGTAGGTACGGGCCAGCACCACCTTGGGCCGGCCGCGCATACGCAGCGTGGCAGCGTGTCGGTTGAGGGCCTCGGTGGCAAAGTTCTGGCTCTGCTGGAGGATATAATTATAGAGGTTGGGCAGGATGGAGCTGTAGAACCGTATGGAGTCCTCGACGAGCATGATGATCTGCACGCCTGCCTCCTTGACATCGTGCTCGAGGTTCATCTTGTCCTCGATGAGCTTGATGATCGAGAGGATGAGGTTGGTGTTGCCGAGCCAGCAGAACACGTAGTCGAAGATACTCAGGTCTTCGTTCTGCATACGGCGGGTGATACCGTGCGAGAAAGGAGTAAGCACCACGCAAGGCATATCAGGATGTTTCTCCTTGATGGCACGTGCCACGGTGAAGGCATCATTGTCGGCATTGCCCGGCATGGTAATCACCAGGTCGACCTTGGTGGTAGCCAGCACACGCTCGGCGCCGTCGATGGTCGACACCTGTGTGAATGTAGGCGGATAACGCAGTCCCAGCTGCATGTATTCGTTATAGATCTTCTCTTCCACCCGGCCGTCATCTTCGAGCATGAAGGCATCATAGGGGTTGGCCACGATCAGCACGTGAAAAATCCGACGCATCATCAGATTGACGAACGTCACATCTTTAAGGATGAACCGTGTCCACTCCTGGGGTATCTGGGTTGGCATAAGCTGTCAGTCTTTAGTATACTTCTATATAACTAAGCCGTAGCATGTTATTCACGGCCTTTGTTTTCGATTTGTCGAAAAGTTTGCTGCAAACTTACGTATTTTTTCCGAGAATGAGAAAGGGTGCACTCTATTTTCTGCCTTGCATGAGCAAAATAGAAACTTCTACAACCAAAATAAAGTCTAAGAACCCTTTCTGTAGAGAAAACAGAGAAGACAGACAATGCGTGGCAACTACCACGAAAGTCTGTAGTAATTGCCGCGCATCGATAAATGCAAGAAAGAAATCACTTCAACATCGCGTCCATCTTCTCACGGAAGAGAGGGTCGCTGGGCCGCATGGCGTTGCTGTCATGGATGGTGCCGTCGGGGTTGACAATGATAAAACGCGGGATGCCCGTGATGCCCCAATCTTTCATCAGCTTGTCCATTTCTCCCTTCGTGGCAGAGATATACTGCGGCCAGGCCGGTTTGTCCTTGTCGAGCTTCTTCTGCCAGGTATCGTGGTGGTTGTCCAAACTGATACTGACAAACTGGATTTTAGGATTGTTCTTATAATACTCCACATGTTGCTCGATATAGGGTATCTCCTTACAGCACGGTATGCACCATGTTGCCCAAATATCAATGAACAAGTACTTACCCTTATTGAACCATTCCGACAACTGATGTGTCTGTCCCTTGGCATCCATAAAGGCTTCGTCAGGGCATGGTGCTCCGCTCTTGGTAGCCCGCTTGCTGTCAACGACGGTCTGGTAATAGTTCACGAGGGAAGTGTCAGCCGCCTGGGTGAAAGCCTTCCAGAAGTCGTCCAACACAAAGGTCTTGTTGTCGGAAGTGAAGACCGACGAGGCGATGGCGTCGAAGAGTTGGTGGCGTGTGCGCGGGTTGGTGATGTTTTTGTCCACCGTCTTGATATAGCTGAGCGCATAGTCAGTGAGGTTATCATCATCCGGTGATCCTTTGACCTTCGTTGCCAGCCACTTGTCGACAAGTCCCTGGTTCATCATCTCGCCGTCGTTAGGGTCTATGGTGGCGATGAGCTGTTGCAACAGGGCATCCTCCTTTATCCCTTTCGCTTCATCGCGCGCCGAGAGGCAAGCGATACGCGCCGTAAGATACGTCACGTCAGCAACATGACGGCAGGCCCGTCTGAAACTGTCATTGGCTATTTTGTCGGCCATGGCCAATGTGGCAGGATAAGCTTTAGCCAGTTGCTGCATCTTGCCATCAAAGTCATAGTTTTTATTCAATGAGGTTTCCTCATCGCCATACTCGTCAAGGGTGATAATCTCCCACCCAGCGGCATTGAGACTTTGCAACTGCTTTTGGAATCTACAGACATCAGCGTTCTTGCCTTGGTAGGTTGCCGTCCAACTGTCTTTCTTGTGTGAAAGTGTAACACGAAGTGTCTGTCCAGGCTCCAGAACAAGAGGCACAGAGATATTGTTGCTTATGATAAAGGCAGTGGTAAAAGGTTTCACGTCAGCCTTGTCATAAGTCATACGCCCTTGCGTGAAGCGCAAAGGTCTGAAATCGCCGTTGCAGGCTATCGACGCCTGCGACAAGCCTGCAGTATCCCTGGCCGTAATCTCCACCATCTGAGCATGGGCGCAGAAGGTCATTGCCATTGCACCAAGGAGAACTATTTGTCTTTTGATAGTATGATACATAAGGGATGTTCTATAAATTAAGTTATTAATAATCAATAAGTTGCTTGCGTAATTTAAGAAAAAGCATTACCTTTGTGGTACAAATCAGGCGTAAAAATGGACAAACCGACAATATACCGCAAGCCGATGGGCGAAAGCC
>JBHAFS010000048.1:0-14067 GCA_041856205.1 Prevotella sp. | reverse complement strand
TGAAGCGGAAGTGGAGCCTGTCCAACATGATGACTGCCGTCCATATTCTACTCAATTCCTACATGGGACTATACGATTTTCTCAACCTGCCAGAGGGTCAATGGATAAAAATCATTGAGGCCAGACAGAAGAAAGATGACGAAAATCATCAACCAAGTCTTTTCCCGGAGATGAGGGGGGGCTAATTTTGAAAATCAAAAGACCAAGACTTATTTACAGCAAGTTACAGATGGGAAATAGGATTTTCCCAGTTTTATCAGACAGCAATAGTTATTATCCCAGTGTGCAGAATCTCACCGACTCCGTGCATGCCCTCAACGGACATCTGATGGTGTCGATATGGCCCAATCCTACCACCAACCCTCAGGCCGACGATTTTAAAGGTGGGTTCTATTAATTAGCTTTGTCAGCTTTCGAGACTATCTTCGAGGTCAAATTGCAAGTGAGCGAAGGAGTTATGCGGGCATAACGACTGAGCGAACTTACAATTTGAGCCGAAGAGAGTCCGAAAGATGGCAATACGTAACCCATGATTTAATCATTTTGTTTCGGTGGTAATTAATAGAACCCACCTTAACTTCACAGTGACGGGATGCAATTACTACACGGTAGATATCGGATGCTTCTTCGTCAATGAGAAGAAAACGTGGAACAAGTGGTTTGCACAGGGTGTCTTCCACAATGGGGCCGATGACATGGGCTACCGTGAGTTCTATACACGTATGTTCCAGTATGGTACATTCCTGCCTATCCAGCGTAGCCATGGCACAGATACGCCACGTGAGATCTGGAATTTCGGTAACTCTGGCGAACCATTCTACGATGCCATTCTCAAGATGATTCATCTGCGCTATCAGCTCCTGCCTTACAACTATTCATTGGCCGATGCAGTTAGCCATCGTGGTTATACGATGATGCGCATGCTTGCCTTCGATTATCCCGATGACAGCCGTGTGCATGATCTCAAGGACGAATATATGTATGGTCCAGCCTTGCTGGTATGTCCCGTAACCCAGCCTTTCTATTTTGGCCCGGGCTCCACCCCTCTGCAAGTTGAAAATAAACAGCGCGCGGTCTATCTGCCAAAGGGTGACCGCTGGGTGGATTTCTGGACCGACAAGTCATATGATGGAGGACAACAGATACAGGCGGATGCCACCATCAATCGGTTGCCACTCTTTGTAAGGGCAGGCTCTATCATACCTATGGGTCCTGTTGTACAGTTTACTTCCGAGAGTGTGGGAAAAGACATCAGTCTGCATATTTATCCCGGCAAGGGCGCCTCTTTCACGCTCTATCAGGACGAAGGTGACTCCTACCGTTATGAGGAAGGTGCCTGCTCAAGAGTAGTACTGCATTGGGACAATAGAAGTCATACCTTATCTATGTCGGCGAGAAATGGACAATACGAAGGAATGTCTGCCACACAGACATTCAACATCATACTGCACCAGGATCATGTGGTCAAGAAAAAGACTATCACCTATCAGGGAAAAGCCATAAAAATTAAAATATAGGGGGGACTGTTATTCTGCTACCCTGTCTTCTACCTTTGTTATTCTGTTACTCTGTCTTTTCTATTGGTTATTCTGTTACGATGTCTCTTCTCTGCAATCCGGTTACTCCGTCTTCCACTTTATATGATGGTTATTCTGTCTTGTGACTTGTTCTTACAGCCACACACTCCATTTCTATAAGCCAGCCGGGCCGACAGACGGGAGCGTGAAGGAAGAGCAGGGGAGTAGGTGAGCATGTTTCGGTGAACATCGGTTCAACCAGGGCATAGTCGGCGGGATCGCGCAGATAGACCAGTATCTCGGCGATGTCATCCCTGTTACATTCGGCCTCGGCCAGCAGCGCATCCACATTCTCCCACATGCGATACACCTGGTGCTTGATGTCGCCGGGATGCACGATGTGGCCGTGGTGGTCGATGCTCGCCGTCCCGGAGATATACACCCGTCGCCGTGCGTCGATGTCGAGCGACACGCCCCGTTCAAAGCGCACGCCATAGTCGCTGGTACGGTTCATCAGCCGTGAGGCATAGAGGTAGCGCACCTGGTGGGGGCGCAGGCCCTTGATGGCCACCGCGTTCATCATGCACCGTGTGTGCGGATCGGCCACACGTCCCTGTATGCCTGTGGATGCGATGTAATGGGTGTCGTCGGTGAGTCGTTCGGCGTCGAACACCGCGTTGCGTGCGCGCACCACCCCGTCGTAATGGTTGTCGATGTCGTTGACATAGAGCCACGTGCGTATGCAGTTGTCGGCCAGCGCACATTGTTGCTGCTCCAGCTGTCGGGCATAGCCATCGAGCAACCGTTGGGTCTGGGTGAAGGCATCAGGTCCGGTAGCCGTGAGCTGCGTCGCCCACAGCTCTTCAACGCCGTTGTGGGCGACCTGAAACAACCCGTCAGCACATTTCCGGTTGTCGGTGCCACTCATGAGCAGTACCGTCATGGCCACCTTCCCCCCGCCGAGCGGTGGTTGCTGTACGACCGCTACGGCGCAGTCGGCCTCGCCCGTGATGGCAAGCAGTTGGGCCTGCTGGTTGGCTGCATCGCTCAGGAAATAGCGCTTGAATACCGGCCGCACCTGGCTCAGCCCTGGAGCGTGACCATAGTATCTGCTGTCGACGACCTCATTGTAACAGGCGAGCATCACCGACAGCTGCTCCTCAAAGCTATGCGTGGGATGGTCGGGACATAACGTGAGATAATACTCGTCCACCCCGTTGCCTGCTTCATGGCAGAACAACGTGGCTGTGATACCTTGTATGGATAACTGTAGTCGTTTTTTTCCCATGTTGTCAGTGGGGTATGGTGTTAGGTCTTTGATGATCTCTTTGCCTGGGTTGATCTCCGGAAATGCACATTGCCAGGGGCTGATTGCCACACAAAGGTACGACATTTTTTGTTATCGCTGTGGCTTTGTCCCACATTTTTTGCTCATCGGGCGGCCGTACATACTCATACACATCGGTGATGATAACAATTCTGGTGTACCAAAGTTAAAAAATCAGGACGAATGATTGCTCATGTCACCTTTTTTTGTTTACTTTGCATCAAGTATTTGTGTGTAGGCATAATCGATTATGAAGAATCAGAAGATGTATGAGCCTGATGATAAGCTGATCAATATCATCAAGGACAATTATAGCGTGTTGCAGAGCCTGGGGTCGTTTGGCATCAATCTCGGCTTTGGCGACAAAACGGTGAAGGAGGTCTGCGAAGACCAGAACGTAGACACCCATACTTTCCTGGCTGTGATCAACTTCACCATCAATGGGTATCGCGACAACGACGATGCCCAGCGTCTCTCCATATCCACGCTCATCCATTATCTCAGGGCCAGCCATGCCTACTATCTCGACTTTCAGCTGCCCACCATCCGCAAGGAGCTGGCGGGTGCGCTCGACGAGAGCGACAACCTGGCGCGCCTGATCCTCAGGCTCTACGACGAGTATGCCCACGACATCAAGCGGCACATGCAGTATGAGGAGAAGATGGTGTTTCCCTATGTCGAGGCTCTGGAAAGCGGGGAGCCGACGCCCGACTACGACATCGACACTTACTCGAAGCATCACAGCCAGACTGATGTGCGGCTGCGTGAGTTGAAGAACATCATCATCAAGTACCTTCCCTCTGACGGTCTGCGCAACAACCAGCTCACCGCCACCTTATATAATATTTACAACTGTGAGCAGTGGCTTGCCGAGCATGCCGAGGTGGAGGAGATGATCTTCATCCCCGCCATCCGCAGGCTGGAGCAGAAGTCGAAACGGGACGATGTGAGTGCCAAGATCAGCAATATGATCAACCAGAATCCCAATGCGCAGGACCAGCTGTCGGATCGCGAACGCGACGTGATCATCGCCGTGGTGCAGGGGATGGCTAACAAGGAGATTGCCGACCACCTGTGCATCTCGGTCAACACGGTCATCACCCATCGCCGCAATATCGCCCGCAAGCTGCAGATCCATTCACCGGCAGGCCTCACCATCTATGCCATTGTCAATAGCCTGGTGGATATCACGACCGTGAAACTTTAGTAATTCAAAATTCATAATTCAAAATTCAAAATTGGCTGGCGCGAAGCCGTCTTCCGCCTTTTTGCTAGGCGTAGACATGGTGGTGATAGAAGAATGGCCTTTCCATCCCACCATCCCACCTCATGGTACTCCCTCCCTTGGGAGGGCCGGGGTGGGCCCACCAACAAACCCACAATGGAACGTCCGAAGATTGCAGTACTAGATACCAATACCCTGGCCCTGATGGGGCTCAAGCATATCCTGCAGAATGTCATCCCCATCATGCAGGTGGAGACCTTTGGCTCGGTTGCCGAATTGGAGGCCAGCGGTCTCGACAGCTTCTATCATTATTTTGTCGCCCAGAGCATCGTGGTGCAGGAGCGACAGTTCTTTATGGAGCGTCGCCACAAGACCATCGTGCTCACCCCCAATGCCGAGCCCTCCACCCAGCCCACCGGCTTCCACTGCCTGTGTGTGAACGTGCCCGAGGAGCAGCTGGTGCGCTCGCTGCTGATGCTCGAGCAGCATGCCCATGCCCACGGCAAGAACCTGCCGCCCATGCCCAAGGCCCTCACGGCCAAGGTGCTGTCCGACCGCGAGGTCGACGTGCTCAGTCTGATTGTACAGGGACTCATCAACAAAGAGATTGCCGACCGGCTCAACATCGGGCTCACCACCGTCATCACCCACCGCAAGAACATCATGGAGAAGCTCGGCATGAAGAGCGTGTCGGCCCTCACGATCTACGCGGTGATGCACGGCTACGTCGACATCAACAAGATTTAGACTTTACGGCATATACAGCAAGCCCCCTCCCTCGCACGCCCTTTCGGGTGGCAGGGGAGGGGGCTTGCTGTTGGCAGCGTTGGCATTGGTGGGATGTGGCGTTGGCAGGTGTTTACCGTTGGGAGGCAGCCTCCACACCTTCTTGTTGCTGCAGTCTACAGGAATGGGGAGAGCAGGTGTGCAAACCATCCCACAAACTTCTGGCCTGGCGAACGCCAGGCATCCCACGTCTCCTCAGTGAGCTTGAACGACTGTTGCTTCTCGCTGTCGAAGAGGTCGTTGAGCTGGCGTGTGGTGCAGGGGTCGATGATCACGGCATTGTCTTCATAGTCCCACGACAGGCTGCGGGCGTTGAGGTTGGCCGAGCCCACGGTGCAGAACTTGCCGTCTACCATGATCACCTTGGTGTGGTGGAAGCCGGGCTTGAACATCCAGATGGTACAGCCCTGCTTCATCAGCCGGTGGGCGTTGTAGAACCCGCAGTCGGGTGTGAGGGGGATGTCGCTTCGTATCGACAGCATAATCTCTACCTTCACGCCTCGCCTGGCAGCATGCTTGAGGGCGCGCTTCAGTTGTCTGTTGAGCGTGAAGTAGGGGTTGATGATCTTGATGCTGTCTTTGGCGTAGCGTATGGCATTGGTGTAAAACTCGCGGATGATTTTGTTCGACGTGTGTGGCTCGCGGTTGATGATGCCCACCATCTTGTGACCGGCCGTGCGCGTGGTGTCGGCCTTCAGTCCCTTGAAGTAGCTGTCGTCGCCCAGTCCGCGGTAATACTGCGGGCCGTGGATGTTCTGTCCCGTCACCTTGTTCCATGTGCGCAGAAAGATCTCCTGCAGCGTGTTGACCTCCGTGCCCTGTATGCGGCAGTGCATGTCGTGCCAGTCGCCTACGGCCTTGGTGCCTTTGATGTAATAGTCGGCCACGTTCATGCCACCGGTATAGGCTACCTTGCCGTCGATGACCACAATCTTTCGGTGGTCGCGTGCCCATACGTGGTTGACCCAGGGAAAACGTATGGGGTCGAACTCATAGATCTCGATGCCCTTGGCGCGGATGGCCTTGAGGTGTCGCTTGCGCAGGGGGCGGTTGTTGCTCGAGTTGCCGAACGAGTCGAAGAGCGCCCTCACCTCCACGCCCTGGGCCACCTTGTCGGCCAGCAGGTCGAAGAGCAGGCCGGCGATGGAGTCGTTGCGGAAGTTGAAATATTCGAGGTGTACCGACGACCGTGCTTGGCGGATAGCGGCAAAGAGGTCGTCAAACTTCTCCTGCCCGCTCGTGAGCAGCGTCACGCTGTTGTCGTGCGAGAAGCGTATGCCGCAGTCTCTCAGTCGGCCGACGATGAGCGAGTCGCTGGTCTGCCCCCTGGCCGAGAGTGTCAGCAGGACAGAGAGCAAGCAGACTAGTCGTGTAGTTTTGTTCATCTATTTTATTATGCGTTTAACAGCGTGGTGGCATAGCTGTCTACGATGCCCAGCAGGTGGCGTTCGTCGTCGCAGACGAGCACCGAGTGTATCTTGTGGCGGTGCATGATGCGCTGTATCTCAGAGATCTTGGTGTTGGGAGCCACCGTCTTCGGGTTGCAGGTCATGATGTCGGCGACGGTGCGGTTGAAGAACTGCTCCTGCCAGCGCTCCATGGCTCGGCGTATGTCGCCGTCGGTGATGAGTCCTGCCACGCGGTGCTCCGCGTCGAGCGACACGCCGAGTCCGAGCTTGCCGTTCGACACGTGGATGATGGCCTCGCCCAGGTGCATGTCTTGTGCGATGATGGGCAGGTCGGTGGTGCGCATCACGTCCTCGGCGGTGGTGAGGAGGCGCTTGCCGAGCTCACCGCCCGGGTGGAACTGGGCGAAGTCGCGGGGCCTGAAGTCGCGCACCTGCATCAGGGCCACGGCGAGGGCGTCGCCCATGACCAGCGCGGCGGTGGTGGAGGAGGTGGGGGCGAGGTTCAGGGGGCAGGCCTCGCTCTCCACCCATACCTTCAGGTGTACGGCCGAATATTTGGCCAGGAGCGACTCAGGGTTGCGGCTCATGCCGATGATGGGCACGTGCATGTGTAGCAGGATGGGCACGAAGCGCAGCAGCTCGTCGGTCTGGCCCGAGTTGCTGATGGCCAGCACCACGTCGTCGGGGGTCATCACGCCCAGGTCGCCATGGTAGGCGTCGAGGGGGTTGATGAAGAAGGCGGGTGTGCCGGTGGAGGCCAGCGTGGCGGCGATCTTGGCGCCGATGTTGCCGCTCTTGCCCACGCCGGTGACGATGACCTTGCCACGGCAGTGGTACATCATGGCTACGGCGCGGGTGAAGTTGTCGTCGAGCTGGGGAATGAGGTCGAGAATGGCCTGGGCCTCGTCGCGGAGGCAGCGCTCGGCATATTGGCGGGAGAGCGCCAGGCGCTCATCGGGGGTAGAGGGTATGTGCATAGATGGTGATGTTTGAAGGGGGGGGGATGGGCGGGAGAGAGAGCATGGCCGCCATGGTATGGCGGCCCACAGGACCGGGACAGCGGCAGGACCGAAGCGGGGCGAGGGGCCGGGCTGGGGCGGCGCTATGCCAGCAGGCGGGTGATGAGCGGCTGGAGCTGGTCGAGGGGCAGCATGTTGGCGGCGTCAGAGAGGCCGCGGTCGGGGTCGGGATGCACCTCGAAGAAGTAGCCGGTGGCACCGAAGGCCTTGGCGGCCAGGGCCATCGATGGCACAAACTTGCGGTCGCCCACGGTCTTGCCGTCGCCCGCCGAGGGGCGCTGCACGCTGTGGGTGCAGTCCATGATGACGGTGGGCACGATGTCGAGCATGTCGGCGATGTTGCGGAAGTCGACCACCAGGTTGTTGTAGCCGAAGCTGTTGCCGCGCTCGGTGAGCCACACGTCGTGGGCACCGCTCTCGCGGGCCTTCTGCACGGGGTACACCATGTCGCGGCCCGAGAGAAACTGGGCCTTCTTGATGTTCACCGTGCGCCCCGTGCGTGCGGCGCCCACGAGCAGGTCGGTCTGCCGGCACAGGAAGGCCGGTATCTGCAATATGTCGCACACCTCGGCAACGGGCTGGGCCTGCCAGGCCTCGTGGATGTCGGTGGTGATGCGCAGGCCGTAGGTGCTCTTGATGTCGGCGAGCATCTGCAGCCCGCGGTCGATGCCCGGTCCGCGGAAGGCATGGAGCGAGGTGCGGTTGGCCTTGTCGAACGAGGCCTTGAAGATCACCTCCACGCCGAGCTCGTGGCCGATGGCCACCAGCCGGCGCGCCACGGTGTGGAGCAGTTCAGCCGACTCGATGACGCAGGGGCCGGCGATGAGTATGGGTTGGTTGTTGTTCATTGTCATGACAGAATATGCCTTGTGTGGTTGCTATTTACGTTTTTTGTCGTCGTCGGCCGTGTTGCCCATGGCCTCTTCCACCGAGTCGACAAACCTCACCTCGCGTGTCTTGTCGCTCACGATGCGTAGGTCGCGCTGCGGGTATGGAATCTCGATGCCGTGGTCGTTAAGCGCGTTGTAGATGGCCTCGAGCATGTCGCTCTTGGCCCAGGTCTGCTTGCGCGAGTCGACCCATGCCAGCACCTTGAAGTCGATGGAGTTGTCGCCGAAGCCCTCGAAGGCGATGTTCACATAGCTGATATATCCCTTGCGGTCGAGGGCCTTGACGGCCTCACCGATGATCTGCTTCACCTCTGCCACGTTCGAGCCGTAGGCCACGCCCACGGGGACGACGGCGAGCTCGTTGCCGTGGTTCTTGGTGAGGTTCTTGTAGTTGAGGGTGAAGAGCTGCGAGTTCTGGTAGGCGATGACCGACCCGTCGAGGGCCTCGAGCATGGTAGAGGTGTAGGAGATGCTGCGCACCGTGCCTCGCGTGCCGTCGATCGATACGAAGTCGCCCACCTTGATGCGCCCGGCCATGAGCGAGATGCCATAGTAGATGTTCTCGATGATATCCTTCATGGCAAAACCGATACCCGTCGACAGTCCTGCCGAGATGGCCACCAGCCAGGTGTTGTTGATGTTGAAGATATTCATCGAGACGAGCACCCACGCCCCCCATACGATGACCTGGATGACGTTCTTCCACATGGCGGCGCGGCTGGCCACATTTTGCGGGTCGGGCTTGCGCTGGTCTTCCTCGGCCTGCTCCTGCTCGCTCAGCCAGAACTGGTAGTTGAGCAGCGCGATGGACGTTTGGTTGAGATACCTGAAGACAAAGAATAGCACGATGACCTGCACGGCCCCGAAGAGGCTGAAGGTGAAGTTCTTGGAGTCGACGAGCCGGATGGTGAAATAGTGTATCGTCGTATCGCTCAGGTTGAACACGTCGGCGGCCCAATAGATGGCCAGGATCACCGACGAGGCTCCCAGCGTGGGCAGCAGCACGCTGTACACCAGTCTGAAGAGCCACGTGCGGGTGATGGGTGTCTTCTCGTCGAAGTAGCGCCGTTTCTCGTTGTTGCCGTAGTTGCGCAGCATCGACGAGATACAGGTGATGGTGAGGATGCAGGCCATCTGCATGGTCCACCAGATGAGCATCTCCACGGCCAGCAGCGTGTAGCCCAGCATCGATGCCACCACGCTGGCGGTGAACACGGCGAGCGAGATATAGGTGTAGAACATGTCGCTGCGCGGCACCTGCCTGTTGTAGCGCCCGATGGCCGACCACTGCCACAGGGCGCAGGCCAGCAGGATGGGCGGGAAGATGAGGTTCACCAGGTCGTTGGGGATGAGCACGATGCGGAAGATGATCACGATGAGGCAGATGGCCATGATGGGCGTGTAGATGCGGAATCCCTTCATGATCTGCCTGCCGTCGAGGCGGATGAGCAGCGACAGCAGGATGACGCCCATGAGCCAGGTGTACTCTACCAGCAGGCCGCTGGCCATGATGATGAAGTTTTGCGACCACACGAGGCGCACCAGTCCGAGGATGATGGCGAAGGTGATGACCGCGGCGGCCATGATGATACACATGCGCTTGTCTTGGAACGCCTTCTTGGCGTCGTGCCCCGCCTTGCGCTTGCTGATCCGGTTGAACAGAAAGTCGAGCTTGTTGTGCCTCACCAGCCAGGTGAAGAGAAAGCCGATGAAGAAATAGTTGAGTGCCATGGCCAGCGCCCCGCCGATGACCAGCACCACGAGCAGTCCGAGGATGACGCGGCTGTCCCAGTCGGAGCTGCCGCGCTTCATGGGCCGGTACTTGTCTCTCACCGTCTTGGCCGTCTCCATCACCTGCCGTCGCAGGCTGGTGAGGATGGTGAGGTAGTCGTCGCCGCCGTTGCCGAAGATCGAATGCTGTATGCCCGCGTAGCGCTTGTTGGCATAGTCGTTGAGGTTCTTGAGCTTCGTCTCGGTATAGCGATACATCTGCACATACTGCTCCATCTGCGTGCGGTTCTCGTTGAGCGTGCGCCTGATGTTGATGGCCAGCGTGAGGCACACGTTGCGGTCTACCTTGGCCTTCTCGGGCAGTGTGGCCACATACATCTGGCTGAGGTCGTTGATGAGGCTGTCGTAGCGGTTCACCTCGATGTTGACATTGTCGATATAAGCCTTGAACGGACTGGCGTTTACCTTAAACCTTCGGTATTGCTCGGTGGCCTCGTGGCAGGCATAGGTCAGGTCGAAGATGTTGCCGCTGCGCTGCGAGTAGAGCATCAGGGCGTTCTGCTGGCTTTGGTTGAGCACCGTCATGACGTATGCCCTGACGCTCGCCTGCTGCTCCTTCATGAACCCCGCCTGCAGGTCCAGGTCGTCGTGGTAGTTGGTGAGTTCCTGTCGGAGGATGGCCAGCGTGCTCGATATGTCGCGCTCCTTGAGCACGGCATGCGCCTGTAGGGCCACCAGCGTCAGCAGGGTGGCAAAAAGCATGATCTTCTTCATCATTATCCTTCCTAATTTATATGCAAAGGTATAAAAACTTTGCTGTATGGCACAATGGTTTGGCTTTTTTCTTCGTCTGCTGCGCAACGCGCTCGTCCGCAGCCTCCTCCCGTCGTCTCTGCAAGGCCCTCCCGCAGGGTCCCGGCGGTGTTTTGCTGCACGCCTTCGAGACCTGGCGCGGCGTGCTTCGGGTGGAAGCAGGGCGTGCTTCGAGTGGAAGCACGGTGTGTTTCGAGTCGAACCATGTTTTGTTTCGAGTAGAGTCGGCCTGGGCTGCGAACCGTAAGGCGCTCTGGCAACGGCCTTTCGGAGGTTTCGCCTCGCCGTTGTGGCCGATGCGGCAAAGGGCCAGGGAGCCTGGGCGGCAGCCTGAGAAATATGATTGGGTTATTAATATTTTATCCTTATTCATGAGAGAGTTATTGAAAGATTTAGTACCTTTGCACTCGCTAAGCAAATTTTTAAATAACGTTATCATATTTTATGAATTTCACTTTATTCATTACCGTTCTGCTGACGGCTATCACCTTGGTTTTGGCGGCATTCGTCATTGCCAAGCTCATAGGTCCGCGCTCTTACAATCCGGTAAAGGGTGAGCCCTTCGAGTGTGGTATCCCCACCCGCGGCAGCTCATGGCTGCCCATGAACGTGGGTTACTATCTCTTTGCCATCCTCTTCCTGATGTTCGACATCGAGACCGTGCTGCTCTACCCCTGGGCCGTGGTGGTCAAGCAGTTTGGGCCCATGGCTCTGGTGAGCATCGGGTTCTTCCTTCTGGTATTGGTATTTGGCCTGGCCTACGCCTGGCGGAAAGGAGCATTGGAATGGAAGTAAACAAGAGAGCGTCCATCAAGAGCATCCCCTATGGGGAGTTCAAGGACAACGATACGCTTGAGAAGATTGCGCAGGAGCTCAACGAGGGCGGCACCAACGTGGTGCTGGGCTCGCTCGACGCCGCCATCAACTGGGGTCGCTCCAACTCACCCTGGTCGCTCACCTTCGGCACCTCGTGCTGCGGCATCGAGTTCATGGCCGTGGGCTGCGCCCGCTACGACTTCTCGCGCTTCGGCTTCGAGGTGACCCGCAACTCACCCCGCCAGGCCGACCTCATCATGTGTGCCGGCACCATCACCAACAAGATGGCCCCGGTGTTCAAGCGTCTGTACGACGAGATGGCCGAGCCCAAGTATGTGGTGGCCGTGGGCGGATGCACCATCAGCGGCGGTCCGTTCAAGAAGAGCTACTGCGTGGTGCGCGGCATCGACGAGCTGGTGCCCGTGGATGTCTATATCCCCGGCTGCCCTCCGCGTCCCGAGTCGATACTCTACGGCATGATGCAGCTGCAGCGTAAGATCAAGGTAGAGAAATTCTTTGGCGGTGCCAACCACAAGATGACCGCCGAGGAGCGCGAGCAGAGCATGGCCCTGGGTGGCCTGCGCGGCCTGAGCAACGAGAACTTCTCGTCGGCCAAGATCGGCAACAAGGCCCCCATCATCGTCACCGGTGCTCCCGAGCCCGAGGAGATGGAGCGCCTGGGCCAGGAGCTCGACAGCCTCGCCGGCCAGGACAAGGCACAACAAGCAACATCTGAAAACAAATAAGGTAAGCGAAATAAGATGAAACTGGAAAACAAAGAATACGGCTTCGACAACTTCGCCCGCGAGATGGGCAAGCTCAAGCAAGACAAGCATTTCGACTACCTGGTGACCATTGTAGGCGAAGACTTCGGTCCCGAGGAGGGACTGGGCTGCATCTACATCCTCGAGAACACGAGCACCCACGAGCGTATGTCGGTCAAGCAGCTGGCCAAGCAGGTGGGCGACGACTATGTCATTCCCTCGGTGTACCACATCTGGGCCGACAGCGACCTGCTCGAGCGCGAGGTGTACGACTTCCTCGGCATCAAGTTCCTGGGCCATCCCGACCTGCGCCGCCTCTTCCTGCGCAACGACTTCAACGGCTGGCCCCTGCGCAAGAACTTCGACATGAGTCCCGAGGCCAACCGCTTCCCCGTGACCGACGAGCCCGAGAGCGACTGGACCTCTGAGTGGAACCTCACACCGTCGGGCGACCTCGTGGAGACCCGTCACCGCCTCTTCGACGAGGACGACTACGTGATGAATTTCGGTCCCAACCACCCCTCCACCCACGGCGTACTGCGCCTGCAGACCGTCGTCGACGGTGAGACCATCAAGCGCATCTACCCGCATCTGGGATATATCCACCGCGGCATGGAGAAGATGATGGAGGACATGACCTATCCGCAGACCCTGGCCATGACCGACCGACTGAACTACCTCTGCGCCATGCACCACCGCCACGCCCTCGTGGGCGTCATCGAGGAGGCCATGGGCATCGAGCTCAGCGACCGCATACAGTACATCCGTACCATCATGGACGAGCTGCAGCGCATCGACAACCACCTGCTGTTCCTCGGCACCTGTGCCCAGGACCTCAGTGCCCTCACCGCCTTCCTCTACTGCATGCGCGACCGCGAGCACGTGCTCAACGTCATGGAGGAGACCACCGGCGGACGGCTCATCCAGAACTATTACCGCATCGGCGGACTGCAGGACGACATCGACCCCAACTTCGTGGCCAACACCAAGGCGCTGTGCAAGTATATGCGCCCCATGGTGCAGGAGTACCTCGACGTCTTCGGCGACAACGTCATCACCCACCAGCGTCTGGAGGGCGTGGGCCCGCTCAACCTGGCCGACAGCATCGACTACGGTGTCACCGGTCCGGCAGGACGTGCCGCAGGATGGCACAACGACGTGCGCAAGCATCATCCCTACGCACTATATAATAAGGTGAAGTTTGATGAGATCGTAGGTACCCGCGGCGACTCCATGGATCGCTACATGATACATATCTATGAGATCTACCAGAGCCTCGACATCATCGAGCAGCTCATCGACAACATCCCCGAGGGCGAGTTCTATATCAAGCAGAAGCCCATCATCAAGGTGCCCGAAGGACAGTGGTACTTCTCGGTGGAGGGTGGAGCCGGCGAGTTTGGCGTCTACCTCGACAGCCGTGGCGACAAGAGCCCCTATCGCGTGAAGATGCGCCCCATGGGTCTCACCATCGCCGGTGCCTTCGACAAGATGCTGCGCGGACAGAAGATTGCCGACCTCGTGGCCACAGGTGCCGCCGTCGACTTCGTTATCCCCGACCTCGACCGATAAGCCTTTTGAGATTAGAACATTAATTAGATTAAAATATTAAAACATTCGTTAGATGTTTGATTTTAGTACCATAACGACTTGGTTCGACTCGCTCCTGCGCCAGACGCTTGGCCTGGGAGACTTCTGGTCGATCCTGATCGAGTGTGTGGTTGTGGGCGTGCTGATCCTCACAGCCTACGCGCTCATCGCCATCGCCCT
>JBHAFS010000047.1:0-8251 GCA_041856205.1 Prevotella sp. | reverse complement strand
CCTACCCAATAGTCGCAGACGGCATTCCGCAGCCTGCTATTTCTTTTATTGTGTCAAAACAAACAAGTTAAACCAGAATAGCCGTTTTATCGGCTGTTCACTATACAAACATTTTCGAATGAAAAAAATGTTGCTTGTGGCCGTCGCCTTGCTGTCATCCCTGGCAGCGGCGGCCCAATACTATCCCGACGGGCGGCCCATACCGCCCAGCAAGCGAGGGGCCTATAGCCGCACACACGCCACCTACGGCCGACCGGCCAGCTACCCGCGCTACAACAACACCTATTACGGCTTCCGCATCGGCATGGCTGTGGGCACGGTCAACTCCGACGCCCCTGCCCTCGATGCCAACAACGCCAAGACGGGCCTCGACGTAGGCTTTGTCGTCGGCACGCAGATCGCGCCCAGCGCTCCGCTCTTCTTCGAGAGCGGCCTCTCTTACACCGAGAAGGGCGGCAAGAGCAACTACGGCGGCAACAAGTTCACCTACAGTCTCAACTATCTTGAGCTGCCGCTCGTGCTCAAATATAAGTATTATCCCTCACCCGAGGTGAGCATCGAGCCCTTCGTGGGCGGTTACCTTGCCCTCGGCGTGGGCGGAAAAATCAAAGACTACGGCGAACGACAGGCCTACTCGAGCTTCGACAGCGACGAGGCCAGCAGCTTCAAGCGTTTCGACGGCGGACTCAAGGTGGGCTGCGGCGTGAGCTTCCAGATGGTATACCTCGGCATGAGCTACGACATCGGTCTGGCCAACGTGGGCCACTACGACTTCGAGGACACCCGCACGGGAAGCCTGAACCTCAACCTGGGCTTCAACTTCTGAACACAAGAACAGACATATTCATACCATTAACGTTTTAGGTAGCAGTTTAAACATAGATGCTACCCTACAAAATCAAGCCTCTGCCACGTGCGGGGGCTTTTTCGTTGTCTGAGGCGAGACAGAGGCAGGAGGCTCCTGCCGCAGTCAAGCTACTCTCCCTTCGGCCGTGCATAGCCTATGCCCCACGGCGGCCCACAGCCCATGCCGCAGCAATAGGCAGGGCTTCTACATGTGCAAAATATGCCGTAAACAACTGACATACAAGGCATTACGTAACACCAAAAGAGTTTTCACGCCGCGCCGCCAGGCTGCTGCTCATGCGTGGTTCGACTCGAAACAGACGCTGATTCGACTCGAAGTACATCCTGGTTCGACTCGAAGCAGGGGCTACTTCGACTCGAAGCAGACGCTGCAAGCACCCTGCCCGATAGCCGTGCAGCCACTGCGCGACGCACCTGAGCACCCCGCCCGCCACATGGCCAACGGCATTTCGCAGCGCCCCGACGGTCTTATCGCGCCCCAGAGGCACATTTCTCCGCCCCCGATCGCAGCTTCCCACCCATTGCTTCCGATAGCTAAGAAAATGGGAGAATTTAGTAAAAATAGCTTAAAAACAGCCCAAAAACGACCAAAAACACCACATTTTGCAATCTAGACATTACACTTTTTTGTCGCCGAAGCCTTGTTGGGGAAGAATAAAAATGAGAAAAAAGAACGAGAAAACACACTACAGAACGAGAAAATACATATCTTTGCAACTATAAACCCTGAAGCAATGAAAAAGACACTCATTACCGCTCTTGCCATGCTCGCCCTCTGGCCCGCCATGGCCCAGAAACGTGCCTTCACCATCGAAGACATCTACCGTGTGCAGACTGCATCGAGCCCTACGGTGGCCAAAGACGGCCGACTGGCCTATACCGTGAGCCGATCGGACCTCAAGGCACAGAAATCGTACACCAATGTGGTGGTCGACGGGCAGCCCGTGACCACCGACAACAAGAGCTTCGCGCCCATTTGGTCGCAGCTCGACCAAAGCCTCTACTACCTCTCGTATGCCGACGGCACCACGCAGGTGTATCGCTATGCCAACGGCAAGAGTGAGAAGATCACCGACTATGCCCTTGGCGTGGAGGGTGCCACCCTCTCACCCGACGGCAACCTCATTGCCTTTGCCGCCGAGGTGTGGCCCGAGATTGGCGGGGCCGACGGCAAGGCCAACCTGGAGGCACGCGAGAAAAAGGCCAGCAACCCCATACAGGCGCACGTGGCCGACGAACTGCTGTTCCGCCACTGGACCGATTATGCCGACGACAAATACTGGCACATCATTGTCTATAATATTAAGGAGAAGACCTATACCGACGTCACACCCGGCGCCTACCACAGTCCGGTGTTCTCGCCGAGCGGCCCCGAGGGCTTCGTCTTCTCGCCCGACTCCAAGGAGCTGTGCTACCTCAGCAACCACGACGAGCATCCCGAGGCATCGACCAACTGCGACCTCTGGGTCGTGCCCGTCACCGGCGGCGAGGCCCGCAACATCACCGCCGAGAACAAGGCCTGGGACGGCAGCCCGCAGTACAGTCCCGACGGCCGATACATCGCCTACCGCTTCCAGCGCGTGCCGAGCTACGAGAGCGACCGCTTCGTGCTCGCCCTCTACGACCGGCAGACGGGACAAAAGCGCGTGCTCACCGAGCAGTATGACAACTGGGTGGACGAATACAAGTGGAGTGCCGACTCGAAGAGCATCTACTTCCTCGGCGAGGAGCGCGGATACCGGCCCCTCTACAAGCTCGACATCAAGCGCGGACGCATCGACAAGGTGATAGCCGACAGGGCCATCTCCAGCTTCGACATCGATGCCAAGGGCAACTTCTATTACACCTACTCGCGCACAGGCAAGCCTACGGCCATCTACAAGGCCACGGAAGTGGCCACCGGCAAGAAAGGGCGCACCACGCTTGCCGAGACCCAGGTGACGCACCTCAACGACGCCCTCGAGGCCGAGGTGGACATCCGGCCGTCGGAGCAGATGTGGGTCATGGGCGCCAATGGCGACTCGGTGCAGGTGTTCATCGTCAAGCCACACGGCTTCGACCCGTCGAAGAAATATCCGCTGGTCATCAATGTGCATGGCGGTCCGCAGATGCAGTGGATGGACTCCTTCCGCGGCGACTGGCAGGTGTATCCCGGCGCAGGCTATGTGGTGGCCTACCCCAACCCCCACGGCTCCACCGGCTACGGACAGGCCTTCTGCCGTGCCATCAGCGGCGACTGGGGTGGCAGCCCCTACGAAGACGTGATGCGCGTAACCGACGCGCTGGCCAGCCTTGCCTATGTAGACTCCACGCGCATGGGCGCCATGGGCTGGAGCTACGGCGGATACTTCATGAACTGGCTGCAGGGACAGACCAAGCGCTTCAAGTGCCTGGCCTCGATGATGGGGCTCTTCGACCTCCAGGCCATGTGGGGCACCACCGAAGAGCTGTGGTTCCCCAACTTCGAGCTCGAGGGACAGCCCTGGAACTCTGCCCTTTATAAGAAGTGGAGCCCATCAGAGTATGTCAAGAACTTCGCTACGCCCACCCTCATCATCACCGGCGAGCGCGACTACCGCGTGTCTTACAACCAGAGCCTGCAGTATTTCACCACCCTGCAGACCCTCGGCATCCCCTCGCGCCTCATCGTCTTCGACAACGACGGCCACTGGCCGAGCAACCTCAAGTCGATGCCGCTCTACTACAATGCCCACCTCGAATGGTTCCATCAGTACCTGGGCGGCGCCCCGGCACCGTGGGACACCAAGAAGATGGTGCGCGAGGGCATCTATTGACCGTAGCCCCTGCTGCCCCTTGCCTGTGGCAGCAGGCAGCACAACCCCCAGAAACCAACAGAAGGGTGCATCTGCAAGCCAGATGCACCCTTCGTTGTTGTCATATCAAACAGTAAGAAGCGTAGGGCCTCAGCCCTCTTTCTGCAGCATGATGGCAAAGCCGCCGCTCGATGCCATGCGTATGGTGAGCTTGTCATGGCTGCCCACCCACCGCTGGTCGATGGCCAGGGGATAGGGGTTGGTCTTGTAGTCGGCCCCCTCGCCGTCGCGGTAGATCACTGCCTTGTAGGTGGCACCGGGCTCGAGGAAGTCGAGCCGCAGGGTGACCTCACGCGGCGTCTCGTCGGTGGCACCACCCACAAACCAGTTGCCCGAGTAGCGATCTTTGCGGGCCACCACCAGCTGCTGGCCGATGACGGCATCGAGCACGCGCGTCTCGCTCCAGTTGGTGGGCACGGCCTCGATGAAGGCCAGGCCCGGCTGTCCCTCGTAGTTCTCGATCTCGTCGGCAGCCATCTGCCAAGGCGTATAGATGAGCACATACTCGGCCAGCTGCTTGGCGATGGTGGTGTTGGGGCGTGTGCCCCTGACGGCGCGGTCGCGCAGGTCGAAGATGCCAGGCGTGAAGTCGATGGGACCGGCCAGCTGGCGCGTGAAGGGCACGGTGACGATGTGGCTGGGCGGGTTGCCGCCGTCGGCCGACCAGGCATTGTATTCCTGTCCGCGCACGCCCTCGCCCGAGATGAGGTTGGGCCAGGTGCGCTGCAGACCCGTGGGCATGGCAGGCTCGTGGTTGACCACCATGAGGCGGTGGCGCGCCGCACACTCGATGACCTTGCGGTAGTGGCGCACACCATACTGCGAGTGCTGCAGTTCCTTGTTGTCCATCAGGGCGTTGACATATCCCGTCTTCACGGCCCTGATGCCCAGCTGCTCATACAGCGCGAAGGCCTCTTCGAGCTGGTCCTCGTAGTTCTTCACGGCCCCGCCGGTCTCGTTGTGTGCAATGAGGCGCACGCCCTTGCTGAGGGCATACTGCTGCAAGGCCTTCAGGTCGTAGTCGGGATAGGGCTGTGTGAACGAGAACTTGTCGCCCTCCTTGGTCCAGTCGCCGTCCCAACCCACGTTCCATCCCTCCACGAGCACGCCCTTGAAGCCGTGGCTCGCGGCAAAGTCGATGTAGCGGCGGGTGTTCTCGTTGGTGGCCCCATGCCTGGGGCCCTGTGCCCAGGTCTTGGTCTGCATGTGCATCGACCACCATATCCCCACGTATTTGCCGGGCTCCAGCCAGCTGGTGTCGCCGATGCGGCAAGGGTCGTTGAGGTTGAGCATCAGCCGCGAGGCCATGAGGTCGGCAGGCGTGCGGCCCACCACCACGGTGCGCCACGGCGTGGCGAAGGGTGCGCGGGCAAACACCAGCTCGCCCGTAGACCACGGCACGAGCTCGGCCTTCATCTCCACGCCCTGTGCCCCCACTGCGGCCCGGGGCTTGAGCTTGAGCGAGGCATAGTCGGTGAGGTTGGCCTCATGCACCACCATGCAGAGGTCGGGGCGCGCCTCGATGGTGATGGGCGTCGACACCTCGGGCTTGCGGCTCATCTTGTCGGCGGTCCACAGCGCCTCATAGTACACCGTTCCCTCGACGGGCATCGACCACGTCTTGGCATCGAAGGGGAAGTTGAAGCGCGTGAGCTCGTCGATGATGACGAAGTCGGAGAGGTTCTTCTGCCTGGGGAAGACATACCTGAAGCCTATGCCGTCGTCGAACACCCGGAACACGATATCGAGCTGGCGCTGCTGCCCGCGGCGCTGCCTGAGGCGCATGGTGAGCTCGTTGTAATGGTTGCGCACGCTGGTCTCCTCGCCCAGCGGCTGCTGCCAGGTCTCGTCCTTGGTATCTCGGGCGAAGCCCACCACACGGAAGTCGCGGCTCAGGTCGCCGTCCTTGAGTTTGAAACCCAGCACAGAGGGGTTGATGATGGTCTCGCCGCCACGCCGCAGCATGTAGCAGGGCTGTCCGTCGCCATTGAGCGATGCCGTCAGCACAAGCTGTCCGTCGGGCGACGTCACCCGCTCCTCCGACTTGCCTTGCGCCACCAGGGTGCAAGCGGCAAGACCCATCAACACAGTCAACTTAAAAATATTCATCATACGGTGTATTTCTTTTTAATTGTTCAACACTTCCCTGGCCTTCTCGGGCTGCAAGCCCACGAGATACTGCCAGGCCTGTAGCACCTTGGCGTCGGTGGGTCGGGCCACGCGTGCCTGGTACCACTGATAGATCAGCTCGAGCACGGCCTCGTCGTACTTCACGCCCGTAAACTGCTGCAGCTGCACCAGATAGCGGTAGCCATACTCCTGCGTGGGCTCGATGGTGGTGCCCTCGCCATAGTCGTTCCAGGTCGACACCTGCAGCCAGCCCAGGCCCGCATCCTTGGCGGCCTTCAGCTGCCGTGCGAAGAGCGCGCCGCCCTCGTCGTCGTAGGTGGCATAGCCCTCGCCGGCCCCACCTTCCTTATAGTAGTCGCGGAACCCGGGCATGGCACCACCGATATAGGTGTCGAAGCCTTTGGCCACGCTGTAGTCGGGACTGGGGTTCACCCAGAGATACTCGCCTTGCGAGGTGTGGTAGTCGGCGTCGTTGGCATAGCTGCTGTGGCCGTTGAGCACCAGAAAGTGCGGTGGGTTGGCCAGGATGCTGAAGGTGCGATACCACTGCTTGGGCGTGAGCATCGTGATGGGCCCGAACACCAGCAGCAACGGCTGTCCGTCGACCTTGGCATAATAGTCTTTCCCGAAGAAGGTCTCGGCCAGATAGCGCATGTCGAGGCGGGCCTGGGTCACGGGTTCGGCCTGCCCCTCCAGGGTGCGGTCTTCGTAGACGATGGCCATCTTGAGGCCCGCACGCTGCACGGCGCGTGCCATGGCCTCGGTGTTGCTCTTGTGCAGGGCCGTGGCGTTGTCGCTGTTCACGCCATACCAGTCGATCATCACGCCGTCGATGCCGCTGTATTTCATCAGCAGGCACTGGTAGTCGAGGATGGCCTCGTCGCCCGAGGCGTAGGGCCCGGTGAGCGGATAGTAGTGTGAGGCGATCTGCCGTTTGCCGTCGGTCACGATGTCGGGGTTGCAGTTGGCCATCGTCCAGTGGTAGCCCCACTTGCCCGCGCTGAGCGGGTTGGAGGTGTTGGTCTCAAACCACGGCATCCAGTGGGCATAGACGTGCATGGCGTTGGACTTCTCTACAGCCTTGGCCACGACCTCCGTGCCCCCGCTGCCCCCGTCGGTGCCGTTGTCGTCTGTCCCGCAGCCCGTCGTCAGGGCGCAGCAGCAGGCCAGTGCGGTGAGGGTTGTCAGTATTCTCTTGTTCATGATACTTCAGAATGATTGGTTAATGTCCGTACCCCGGGTTCTGCTTCATGTTCGGATTCTTGTCGAGCTCGGCCTGGGGAATGGGGAAGATGCCCGTGTGGCGGTCGGCCGGGTCGGCGTCTTTGTTCCACCACGGTTCGAAGTAGGTGCCAAACCTGATGTTGGTGGTTCGGCGGAGGCCTTCGAAGCAGAACTCATGCTTCCACTCGCTGTCGAGCTGCTCCAGGGTGAGGGCGGTGAGGGCGGCCAGTCCGGCGCGTTCCCTGACCTGGTTGACAAACGGCAGGGCCGTCTGCGTGTAGCCCAGCCTGTAGTTGCACTCGGCCTTCATCATCAGCACCTCGGCGTAGCGCATGAGCACCCAGTCGTTGTCGCGTTCCCAGGCATCGTTGGGCTTCCACTCATACTTGTCGAGGCGTGCCCCCTCGTTCTGCTTGGCATTGGTGAAGTCGGAGATCTCCTCGGTATAGTTGAGGGGCTCACCATTGTCCATGAGCACCTCCGACCCGTTGGCGGCATTATACTGCTGGCCGATGAGCAGACTGCTGCGGCGCACATCGCCCTCCTCGAACGAGCTGTAGAGCCCCGGCTGGGCACAGATGCCATTGCCGCACCACTGGTACACACCTGCGGGGTCGAAGGCATACTTCTGGTTGTAGTGGTAGGTCATCGACGCCAGGTAGTTGCCCACGGTGCCCTGCTTGTGGTCGTAGGGAATGGCGAAGATAATCTCCTTGGAGCCTTGGTTCTCGGTAGCGAAGTTGCTCTTGTAGCTGGCCTGCAGCGCGTAGCCTTTCACCTGGTCGCAGGCATCGAGGCATTCCTGCCAGCGGGCCTTGCCGGTATAGACCTCGGCATTGAGGTACAGGCGTGCCAGCAGCGTGTAGGCCACGTTGCGGGTGAACCGTCCGTAGAGGATATCGGCGGGCAACAGCGGGATGATGTCCTTGAGTTCGGTCTCCACAAAGTCGAAGACCTGCTGGCGGGTGGCATTAGCCGGCAGCTCGCTCTGGGTGAAGTCGGTAGAGATGGGCACGTTGCCGAAGTTGTCGAGCAGGTTGTAATAGTAGTAGGCGCGCAGCCCGCGGAGCTCGGCCTCGACCTTCTTCTTGGCCTCGGCCGACAGCTCGCTCTGCTCCACCTGGTAGATGATGGCGTTGACCTTGCTCACGCCGGTGAAGTTATACCGCCATACCGACAGGATGCCGGTGTTGTTG
>JBHAFS010000046.1:0-35085 GCA_041856205.1 Prevotella sp. | reverse complement strand
TGCTTCAGCTCCTTGTTGCTGATTGAGGTCACGGCACCGGTGAAGGCCTCCTTGTTTTTCTGGAAGATACCTGTCACCACCACCTCGCCTAGCGTGCTGTTAGAGTGCATCGTTACGTTGTGCTGCATGGGCGCCGTGCCCTGTGGCAGCGTCACGGCGACATCGTCCATGCCCACATAGGTGAAGCGCAGCGTGCCGGCCTGATCGCCCACGGGCATGGTGTAGTTGCCGTCGACGTCGGTGATGGTCGTCACCTTGTTTTCCACGTGATACACGGTGACGCCGATGAGCGGTTCGCCTTTGTCGTCTACCACTCTACCCGTCACTTGTCTGCGTTCGAGGTTACCGGCCTGTTGCTGTGCCATTGTCGCCTCGGTGGCATGGGCACTACGGTTGGCCTTCACGGCTAACTGTGGCAGGATAGATAATCCTGCGGCCAGTAGCATGATCCTGCATGTTTGTTGGTTTGTCTTCATACACCTATAAATTCAGGGTCTCGAAATATTGAGTTGATTAATGTTATCATTTGAGGAATTCTTTGCGCACGATAGGTTGAGAGGCGGTGTTCACAAACTTTCTTTCCCATTCGTACCATCGTCCGCTTACATCCTTGATGCTTTCCATCTTGTATTAGATGTTTCAAATCTAATGTGGCAAAAATACGAATAAAAGATAATAACTGCAAGGAAATTCGTAAAAAATACTTAATTTTTTTAAGAATCTTTCTTTTTGGTAAGTTTTCTTCCTATTGTAGCAGGGTTTTTGGATAGCGAAAAAGATAAAATGAAAGCAAAAATGCGATATTTGGTCGCGAGTACATGATCATTTCAGTCGGATGATGTCGCTCCGCAGGGTCGTAGGGCACTTGCTCTTGAAGTCGCGAGGGATGGCGTTGGCAAAGACGTTGGCCTTGCCCACATATATTATAATATAGGTGTTTCATCGTCCGCATCCCTTTTTTCTCGTTTTGTGTCACGCTGATGCCTGTCGAGGCATCGCCCACCAGCACGATTTTTTCGCTGGGCATGGTGGAGATGTCATACAGCCATGTGAAGGGCAGAACGGTAGCCGGTATCTTGATCATGTCACTGACAATTGGGGCGGGCATGTCGTAGGTTTGAACGAGCCCGTTAGGATTGCTTGCCGCTGCGTTCGGCTATGGCATATATAAAGTGTGGACCTACGTCTGCCATTTGCAGGAGGAGATCAGGGATATACAAATGACGAGCGAGGAAAAATCGCTGTCCTCTGCAATCGCATACGCGAACTGCTTGTGATCGGCGAAACCGTGGAAATGGCAGATCCCGATGCCGAGAAAGAGCTACATTCGACCGACGACCGTCTCTTTGCACAGAGACTAAAAGCATATATCATCGAACACTTAGACCAATCGGACCTTCTGGTCATCGACTTGGCCCATGCCATGTCAGTAAGCCGCACACGGCGCTTTAACAAGGTGAAACGCATCTTCAACTGCTCCCTCAACAACCTTCTCTTAAACTTGCGCATTGAGAAAGCCAAGCAGTGGCTGAGCGAAGGCCAGATCCCAGTAGCAGATGTGGCTTACAAATGCGGATTCTCTGCCCCAAAGTATTTCAGCCGGTGCTTCAAGAAACTCACAGGTAAGCAGCCCACAGCGTGGAAGGCATAAACGACCAGACTTTACTTCGATGGCAGTCTGTTCATCCTTCGCCCGAGAACTGCTTGATGCGCTGCTCCTCAGAGAGGCTGCACACCAGCAGCGTGCCGTCGTGCTCTGCCACGATATAATTGTCGAGGCCCTGAATCACCACATTCTTCTCTTGCAGGGTATGTACGATGCAGTTGTGGCTCTCTACCATCTTGATGTTTGGGCCAATGAGGCTGTTGCCGTATATGTCGCGCTGAGTCTGCAGCAACAGCGAGCCCCAGGTGCCAAGGTCGCTCCATCCGAAATTCGACGGGCATACAAATATTTCCTCGGCCTTCTCCATCACCGCATAGTCAATCGAGATATTGTCGCAATCGCCGTAGCACTCATCGATCACGGCTTGCTCCTCGGGCGTGCCCAACACGTTCTGTATGCGTTCAAACACCTTGTTGATGCGCGGGGCATAGATACGCAACGCGTTGACAATGGTCTCGACGCTCCAGATGAAGATACCGGCATTCCAGAAAAAATTGTTCTGGCTGATATATTTCGCTGCCGTCGCCAGGTCGGGCTTCTCGCGGAAACGGTCAACACGGTAGATCTCGGTGCTGCGCAGCGAGTTGGTAGTCAGGTCGGCCTGGATGTATCCATAACCCGTCTCAGGTCGGTTGGGCTTCATTCCCAGCGTCACGATGGCATCGGTCTCACTGGTAAACTTCATGCACTCGTTCGCCACACGCTGAAACTCCACCACGTCGGTGACGATATGGTCGCTCGGGGTGACAATGATGTTGGCCTTGGGGTCGTGCATCTTGATGCGCCAGCTCACGTAGGCAATGCAAGGCGCCGTGTTGCGCCGGCACGGCTCTAGCAGGATGTTGCCCGCGGGAATATCAGGTAGTTGCTCGCGCACGATGTCGGCATAGCGCTTATTGGTCACCACCCAAGTATTCTCGGGCAGGCAAATGCCCTTGAACCGGTCGTAAGTCATCTGAATCAAGGTGCGTCCCACACCAATGACATCAATAAACTGTTTGGGCTTTTCGGCGGTGCTCATTGGCCAAAAACGGCTGCCGACCCCACCTGCCATGATTACTAAATGATTATTAACCCTTGTCATTCGAAACCTTTACTTTTATTATTTGCTACAAAAATAAATAAAATATCGCTGAAAAGCAAACTTTCACGAGATAGATTACTATCTTTGCTGTGTAAATTTGCACAATAGGAGAAATGAATACGCAATATCTCATCATCGCACTCATCCTGCTGGCCTGCGTCGGGTATGTGGGCTGGCGCGTGGCCTATATTATCCGCAACGCAGGCAACCCCTGCTACGGCTGCAAGCTACATGCCTCGTGCATGAAGAAGACGCTGAAGCAATGGCAGCCACCCAAGAAGCGCGACCATTGCTTCGCACCCACGGGCGAGACGCAGACCGGGCAGCCGGGCTAGCCAACGGCCAACGGGGCTCTATACCTAAGCCTTCGGCCGGGCACCTGCCCCATCGGCCCGGCCACCCACTAGAGGTGATGCTCGGGCACGATGGCCAGATACACAAGGTCGTGGTCGGTGTGGTTCTCCATGTGATGCGAGTGGCCCATGGGACAATAGTGGCACTGACCGGCACGACATTCCTCCACCTTACCATCGTAGTAGAAGGTGGCAATGCCGCTGATGACCATCACCACCTCACAGTTGCCCTCGTGTACATGCTCACCCGTGGTAGCTCCGGGCCGGAGAGTGGAATACATGATTCTTACTTTGTCGTCTACATAGTTGCGGGTGTCGAGTGCCCCGCTGCCGCCCTTGAATCCCATGAGATGGGCTTCGGGAATGTTGTCGAAATCTATAATCATTGTCTATACGTGTTTAATAGCTAACTACAAAGGTAAGCAATTGCATGCTAATACGTCTGCTTTCCGCCATTTTTTTATTATCCATGTTACGCTAGGAGCATCATGAACTAAAAAAGAGGTACATTCCCCACCGGGATGTACCTCTTTTCCTATTATTTATTTGTTTACTAGTTCGTCGTCACACATCACTTGGCCGTATGCGAGAGATACACCCCCACAGCCTCGACCAAACCCTTGTAGCTGGTCTTGTAGGCAAGGATGGTCAGCGTGTCGCCCTCCTTCACACCCAGGTTGCCGAAGGTTCCCTTGGCACCGTTCCAGCCCTCGGTAACACCGTAGATGTAAACCGAGCCTGTGGCATCGGTGAGGTTGAAGTTGCCATACTGGGCAAGGTCATACTTGGTGCCGCTCTCTGTAGGCTCACCCACCGTACCGGTGATGAGGTAATAGGCCGTCTTGTCGTCGGGCAGGTTACGGAAGTCGCTGATGCTGATGGTGCTGACAGCCGATAGGCTCTCCAGCGTACCATTTACCAGCTGGGCCACGCCCTTGTACTCACCGCGCTTGCCCACCACGGTAACAATGTCGCCCACCTTCACGGTCTTGTCGCCTACGTTGAGGTTGTAGACGTATGTCTCGCCCGTGTGGTCTTTGATGTAGAAACGGCCCTTGGCGGCATCCACCACCTTGGTCACCACGCCATTCAGACGATACTGCGTGTCGCTGACGGCGGCCGCATTGAAGTCGGCGACAGTCACGGCCAGTATGGCACCGGCCTGCGAGAGTGTGGTCTGCGAGGTATAGTCCTTCTTACCGTCAGTGGTGTGGAAGGTCAGTGTGGTCTTGCGGTCGCCACCGGCATTGGCGGCAGCCTTAAACTTCACCACGGCGCTGGTGCCCGACTGCTGTATCGACTGGATGCTGAGCCACGACTGTGCGTCCTCGGGGATGTCGACCGACACACCCTGGCCCTTGCAGGTGAGGTAGGCCGTGGCCACACCGCCTTCGAGCGGCAGGCTGGCAGTCTGCACAGAGTCGACCTTGATGAGCGACTTGTTGATCTTGACCACCGTCACGTTCACCAGTTCCACGGTAGTGCCGTAGGTGGTCTTGGGACCTTGCACGGTCACCTCGTCGCCCACCTCAAGGCCCAGGCTGGCGAAGTTCTTCTCCACACCCTTGGCATCGAGCGTGCCATAGATATAGATGGTACCCGTCTTGTCGGTGAGATACCAGTTGCCGTAGGTGGTGTTGGCGATGGCCGTCACCGTACCCGTCACCTGGTAAGTCTTGCTATCGGGACCGGCAATCACTTCGGCACAGGTGGCCGACGCCACCGTAGCCAAGCCCTGAATCACATTGATATGCTGCACCTTGCCGTTACATGTGAGCAGCAACTCTGCCGTGCGACCATCGAGCGTCTTGGGGGCTGAGAGTTTTACCTCCTTCTCACCCGCTGTACCAAGTGTGTCAGAGATGGTCAGCCATTTCACCGAGTCTTTCTTGGTCATCACCTTCTCGAGTTTCCAGTCGCCCTTTGCCGTCACGGTGAAGGTGTTGTCGCCACCGTTCATGGGCAGAGAGATATATGATGACGATACCTGCACCTCGTCGAGCAGCGTAGGCGTTTCGTCATCCGAGCATCCCACGAAGCACAGAGCCACGGATGCCAGCAGCGCAGGAATGATATTTCTTAATTTCATAATGTATGATCCTTAATATTAGTTGAACATATACTTGATACCGATAGAGGCGTACCAGCACTGGCCGAGCGAGTGATAGGGCACGAAGGTCTTGGTGCTGCCGCTGATCGAAGCCGGCGTAGAGAAGGTGGCATAGCCCTCAGCGTCTACACCCTCATACTTCAGGATGCGCGGATCGGTGCCGATCTCAGGGTTGAGATACTTGGACACACCCCAGCTCGAGTTGAAGAGGTTCATGAGGTTCTTCACGTCGAAGCTCAGCTGCAGGGCGTGCTTGGTGGCGCCGATGTTGACCTTGAAGTCGTGCTTGTAGCTGAAGTCAATGCGGTGAACCCAGGGAGAGTAGAGACTGTAAGCCTCAGCATACTTGCCCTGACGGCCCTTGAGGTAGTCGTTGTTGTGTACATAGTCCATGAAGCGGGTCTTGTCGTCCTCGGTCTTGAAGCGGAAGAGTCCGTCGGCCACCTGCTGGTCGGTAGGCACATAGATGGCATCGTAGTTGTAGCCGTCGCCGTTCATGTCGTTCACGGTCATGTACGAGTAGTTGTAACCGCCGCGCCAGGCCTCATAGATCAGGCTGTAGTGGTTGCCGCTTTTGTCGTGTGTGGTGAGCGAAGCCACCAGACGGTCGGGCGTCACATACTGCGAGTTGTGCAGTTTGATATTGTTCGGACCCTGCACGGTGGGCACGTAGGTGAAGGCCGACTCTGCGTTCGAACCCGGCATACCGGTCACCTCCTTGTTCACCGTGTGCGTATAGGCTGCCATCAGGCTGAGCCACTCGGTGGGACGGGCGTTGAGCTCGATGCTCGTAGACCATCCGTAGCCACGGCTGGTGTTCTCGAGCACGAAGGCCTTGGTATTGGTGCGATAGCCTGTGGGATAAATGGGACGGTTGTCCACACCATTGAAGCGGGCGAAGCCACCCACCGAGGGGATACTCCAGTCGGAGATCGACACACCGTTGAGGGTCTTGTTGAAGATACCTTCCACCGTCAGGGTGAAGGGGAACGACACGGGCAGGGCGTAGTCGACAGCCACCGAGGTCTTCCACATCTGCGGCATCTTGAAGTCGGGGTCTACGGCAGCGATGGCCGAAGGCACGGTGCCGTCTTCGGGCGTGATGGTGGTGGGATAACCTATCGAGGCGAGCTTGTCGTAGAGGGCAGCAATGGTAGCATGGCCGTTGGCATCGGTCACCAGACCGCCGGCAAACTGGCTCATGTCTACATAGGTCTTGCCGTTCGAACCGGTAACCGTAGCACCGGTATAGGTCTTGATAGGAGTGGTGGTACCGTTGATCTGTGCCTGATACTGCACCATACCGCCGTTGGTAGGCATGTTGGTGAAGAACACCAGGGGCAGGTTGCCTGCGAAGAGTCCCGTGCCGCCGCGCACCTTGAGGGTCTTGTCGCCCAGCACGTCCCAGGTGAAGCCCAGGCGCGGCGAGAAGATGAGGTTGGCCGAGGGCCACTTGCCGGTGTCGATGTGACGGCCGTCGTAGTCGAGGTCGAGAATACCCTTATTGGTCATCAGGTCGCCGTTGTTGAAGAACAGGCCGTCGATGCGGATGCCGTAGGTGAGCTTGAAGTTGGGGTTGATGGTCCACTCGTCCTGACCGTACACACCAATCTTATTGGTACGCACGCGGGCAGCAGGCGAACTCTCGCCGTTGTAGCCGTAGGTCAGGTTCACAATCTCAGGGGCTGCTCCCGTGAGGAAGTCGTCGAGGCTGCGGTAACGATAGTAGCCCGTACCATTACGCATATACTGGTTGTCGGCCATCTTGTGCTCGTAGGCCACGCCGCCGATGATGCGGTGGTTGCCCTTATACCAGGTGAGCTCATCCTTCACGTTCCACACCTTATTGTGTACGGCGTTGTTCCAGGTGAAGAGCTCGTAGCCCAGAGAGATATAAGCCTGGTCGTCTTTCAGGATGTCGATGAAGGGGAACTCGCTGGAGTCAGAGGCGCGCAGGTCGTTGAGCACCGAGTAGGTAGCCAGGAACTGGTTGGAGAGGCTCTCGGTCAGACGGCTGTTGAGGTCGAAAGAGAACGAGTGAACGATATTGTCCATGGCATACATCGAGTTGGCATACGACATCGAGTACTGTGACATACGCGCACCGCTCACACGTGTGCCGCCGTCCATCGACGAGGCGTTGGGCGAGTTCCACACACGGTTCTTGGTGTAGTTGTAGCGCAGGGCCAGGCGGTGCATCGTGTTGATGTTCCAGTCGAGGCGAGCCAGAATCTTATAGTTGTTCTCGTCGGCCGGGAAGCTGGTATAAGACCCGGTATTGTAACCATATTTCTGCAACACATAGTCTGAAACGGTCTGCAGGTCGCTGAGCGTGGTGCGAGAGATGTAGTTAGTCTCGTCGGCCACACCGTCTTCGGAGCCCCTCCAGCGGTTCACCACCGTGGGTCTCTTCTGCATCTCACCGTTGACGAAGAAGAAGAGCTTGTCCTTCAAGATCGGACCGCCGAGCGTGAAACCGTAGGTCGTGCTCTGGTCCTTGTCGCGGGCACCGGGGATCTGCACGCGCTCGATGGCGTCGCCACGCATGTTCTCGTTCTGGTGATAGATGTAAGCACTACCCTTGTAGGTGTTGGTACCCGACTTGGTGATGGCGTTCACGCCACCGCCGATGAAGTTGGTCTGGCGCACGTCGTAGGGGGCGATCACCACCTGCAGCTCTTCGATGGCATCTAAGGAGATGGGGTTGCCGCCGCCGGGGAGCTTGTCGCTCAGACCGAAGTTGTTGTTGAAGTTGGCACCGTCGACCGTGAAGTTGGCTGTGCGTCCGTCAACACCCGCGAAGCTCATGCCGTTGCCGCCGTAGGGCGAGAGGCGCGTCACGTCAGTGATGCTGCGGCTCACCGTGGGCAGATTGACAATCTGCTGGTTGGAGATATTGGTCGAGGCACCCGTCTTCTCGGTGGTAAACTTGGTGCCCTTGGCACTTACCACCACCTCGCCCAGCTGCTGGGCATCCTCAGAGAGCGATGTGTTGAGGTTATAGGTCTCGGCCAGTTGCAGGGTGATATCCTTCACTACCTTGGTCTCATAGCCGATGTAGGCGATCTTCACCTCGTAGGGTCCACCCACGCGCATACCGTTGATGGCAAACATACCTTTGTCGTTGGTCACTGCCACGTAGCGGGTGCCAGAAGGCGTATGAATGGCCTCGACAGTCGCGCCGATCACATTCTCTCCCTCTGCAGTAACCTTACCACTAATACCAGAAGTTGTGATCTGAGCCATCAGCGTGGTGGTGAACACCAGCATGAGGGTCATCAGAAAGTACAGTCTTTTCTGCATAAGATTAATAAAATTTAAATAAAACATTGGGGGCAACCCCCTCTTACTACCTGTTGTGTGCAAAATTAATTAAAATATTCCAATGCGATGTGAAAAGAGATATTAAAAATGTGTTACGCATGAAATATTTGTTACTTCGGGCAGCCTGCGACGCTTTTTCATGCGAAAATGCGGGGTAACAGCGCCGGTGAAAGTGGCCGTGAAGGAGGGAGAAGCACAGGCTAACAGATATCGGGCACGCGGAATGGTGGTAAAAGACAGGGTAGCATAATAATAGCCATGCGGAAGAGAGGAAGACAGAGTAACAGGATAATAGCCATGCGGAAGAGAGGATGACAGAGAAAACAGGGTAATAGCCATGCGGAAGAGAGGAAGACAGAGAAACAGGGTAATAGCCATGCGGAAGAGAGGAAGACAGAGAAACAGGGTAATAGCCATGCGGAAAAGAGGAAGACAGAGTAACAAAATAACATATTATTTATGTTGCTATAGCGGATGTTTGGATAGGCTAAACCTTTGTCGACGTGCTCCCACGAAAGGTGGCTGGCAGGATGAGACGCGTCGAGCCGTATTGTGATTCGGGTCGAAGTAGACCGTGGTTCGAGTCGAAGTAGACCGTGGTTCGAGTCGAAGTAGAGCGTGATTCGAGTCGAAGTAGATAGTGTTTCGGATCGAAGCTGAACCTGCTTCGTGCTTATTACTACTGTGGCAACAGCCGTTCGGTCATATCAACTCATGCATGCCGCGGTGCCGTATGATGTAAGTTTGGATTGTTTAAGGCTGCTACTTACAACGGCGCAGCCTTTATACAAATCTATAGACTGTCGATTTAAGGTGGGTTCTATTAATTACCACCGAAAACAAATCATACAATCATGGGTTACGTTTTGCCATCTTTCGGCCTCTCTTCGGCTCAAATTGCAAGTTTGCTCAGTCGTTATGCCCGCATAACTCCTTCGTTCACTTGCAATTTGACCTCGAAGATAGTCTCGAAATCTGACAAAGCTAATTAATAGAACCCACCTTAAAAATACGGTTTAAACCCATTCTTAGAACATGATCAAAATAAATAAGGTAGGGGATATAATTGGTTCTGTCATCTGTTTTGCCGCCACGATTATTCTACTCTTCAAAAAAAACGTGCAACAGGCGTGGGTTGGTGATATTTTTATTATCTTTGCGCACAGAACGTAATGTATAATCTTAAAGCGTAGAAACATGAAACAGACAATTCTCGTGACGGGTGGAACCGGCTTCATCGGGTCGCACACGACCGTAGAACTACAGCAGGCTGGCTATGACGTGGTGATCGTCGATGACCTGTCGAACTCAAATATCAGCGTGCTCGACGGCATCGAGAAGATCACAGGCATACGGCCGGCCTTCGAGCAGGTGGACCTCCGCGACCTGACAGCCACAGAAGCTGTGTTCCAGAAATATCCCCGCATCGAGGGCATCATCCATTTTGCGGCCAGCAAGGCCGTGGGCGAGAGCGTGGAGAAACCGTTGCTCTACTACCGCAACAACATCGTCTCGCTGGTGAACCTGCTGGAGCTGATGCCCAAATATGATGTCAAGGGCATCATCTTCTCGTCGAGCTGCACCGTCTACGGTCAGCCCAAGCCCGAGAACCTGCCTGTGACGGAGGAGGCACCTCACCAGAAGGCCACCTCGCCCTACGGCAACACCAAGGAGATCAACGAGCAGATAATCTACGACTACATCCATAGCGGTGCGCCCATCAAGAGCATCGTGCTGAGATATTTCAACCCCATCGGTGCCCATCCCTCAGCCCTGATCGGCGAGTTGCCCAACGGCGTGCCCAACAACCTCATCCCCTTTGTCACACAGACGGCCATGGGCATCCGCAAGGAGCTCACTATCTTCGGCAACGACTACGACACGCCCGACGGTACCTGCATACGCGACTATATCTACGTGGTAGACCTGGCCAAGGCTCATGTGGCAGCCATGGCACGTGTGCTGGGCGAGAGCGCCGAGAAGATCGACTACTTCAACATCGGTACCGGCAATGGCAACTCTACGCTCGAGATTGTAGAGACCTTCGAGAAGGCTACGGGTGTGAAGCTCAACTGGAAATACGGCCCACGCCGCGAGGGTGACATCGAGAAGATCTGGGGCGACGTCACCAAGGCCAATACCGTGCTGGGCTGGAAGGCCGAAGCCTCGCTCGACGATGTGCTGCGCTCGGCCTGGAAGTGGCAGGAGCGGTTGCGCGAGAACAACATCATGTAAGCCTACCATCCGAATACTCACCAAGAAGTAACCCATTATGAATCTGAAAGTACGTCTGGCGCTGATGAATTTTCTCCAGTTTGCCGTCTGGGGCGCCTATCTTACGTGCATGGGCATATACCTGAGCAACATCGGCATGGCCTCGCACATCGGCCCCTTCTTTGCCATGCAGGGCATCGTGTCGATCTTCATGCCTGCGCTGATGGGCATCGTGGCCGACCGCTGGGTGCCTGCCCAGCGGCTGCTGGGCTTCTGCCATCTGCTGGCAGGCCTGTTTATGTTCGGCGCCGCATGGTATGGCCACACCACCGATCAGCAGGCACAGTTTGGCATACTCTTCACCCTTTACTCGCTCAGCGTGGCCTTCTACATGCCCACGCTGGCCCTGAGCAACTCGGTGGCCTACACGGCGCTGACGCAGGCCGGCATGGACACGGTGAAGGACTTCCCGCCCATCCGCGTCTTCGGCACCATCGGCTTCATCTGCTCGATGTGGTTTGTCGACCTCATGGGTTTCAAGTCGAGCGAGCTGCAGTTTGTGGTGAGTGGCGTGCTGAGCGTGGTGCTCTTCATCTATACGTTCACCCTGCCGTCGTGCCCGGTGTCGGCCGACGACGACAAGAAATCGTTTGTCGATGCCTTCGGACTGCGTGCCTTCACCCTGTTCAGGCAGCGCAAGATGGCCATCTTCTTCATCTTCTCCATGTTGCTGGGTGTGAGTCTGCAGATTACCAACGGCTTCGCCACGCCGTTCATCGAGAGTTTCAGGAGTATTCCTGAGTATGCCGACACCTTCGGCGTGCAACATTCGGTGATTCTCTACTCGCTGTCGCAGGTGAGCGAGACGCTGTGCATCCTGATGATCCCCTTCTTCATGAAGCGCTATGGCATTAAGAACGTGATGCTCATCGCCATGTTTGCCTGGTTCCTGCGCTTCGGCTTGCTGGGTGCCGGCAATCCCGGTGCCGGCGTGTGGATGTTTGTGGCCTCGATGATCATCTACGGCGTGGCCTTCGACTTCTTCAATATCTCGGGGTCGCTGTTTGTCGACAACACCACCGACCCCAAGTTGCGGTCGTCGGCCCAGGGCCTGTTCATGCTCATGACCAATGGCCTGGGTGCCACCATCGGTTCGTATGCCGCCCAGGCCGTGGTCAATGCCAACACCGTGGACGGTGTGACGCAGTGGCCTGCCTGCTGGTATGCCTTTGCGGGCTATGCACTGGTGGTGGGCGTGGCCTTTGCCCTGGTGTTCAGGCCCCGTAAAGAAGATGTAAGTGCAAGCTGATGGGAAGAGTAAGACTGATATTCAAGAGTGTGTCAGAGATTGTGGGCTCGCAGGATGTGGGCCTGCTCATACTGACCGACAGTGCCGAACAGCGGCAGGTGGCCGTGCCTTGCGACAGGATGGTGCTCAACGAGTTCTCGGTGAGGCTTGGCCATTCGTCGACGGCGCTCAAGCGACTGCCCGAGGCACTCTACAATCTCCTGCAATGGCAGACCGACCTGAAACTCGAGATTCTGATCGACTATCTTGACGAGGGCGTCTACCAGGCCATGCTCAGCAATGCCGAGACCTACGCCCCCGTGCCCATCCGTGCCAGCGACGCCATCCTGCTGTCGTATGTGAGCCACAACGACATACCCATCTATATGGACGAGAACCTCTACCTGCGGCAGAGCACCGTCTACGACAGTGAGTCGCCCGGCGTGGCCCTGCCCGTGAACACCATCAGCGATGAGATGTTGCAGAAGGCGCTCGACAAGGCCATCAAAGAGGAGGACTATGAGATGGCCTCGCACCTGCGCGACGAGATCAACCGCCGGCGCAGGCAGGGAGGCAAGGAGGCTGAGAAGGACGACAGGGAGGTCGAGGAATGAAAGAGGCAAGATATTTCTATGTGCCCGAAGCTGCACAAAGCAACGAGCTGCCGGCTGAGGAGGCACAGCATGCCCTGCGTGTGCTGCGGCTCAAGAGCGGCGACGAGCTGTTTCTGATGGACGGGCAAGGCACGTTCTATGAGGCCGAGGTGACGCTCGCCTCGTCGAAGAAGTGCATGTATGCCATTCGTCGCACCCTGCCCCAGCAGAAGACATGGCAGGGCCGCATCCACCTGGCCATTGCCCCCACCAAGATGATGGAGCGCATGGAGTGGTTGGCCGAGAAGGCCACCGAGGTGGGGTTCGACACACTGACCTTCCTCGACTGCAAGTTCTCGGAGCGCAGGACACTCAGGGTCGACCGCATCGACAAGATCGTGGTGTCGGCCATGAAGCAGAGCCGCAAGGCCTGGAAGCCACAGGTGGGGCCCCTCACGGCGTTCACCGACTTTATGGCCCAGGAGCATGCCGGCCACAAATACATTGCCCACTGCTACGAGGAGGTGGAACGTCGCGACCTCTATGCGGCGCTGGCACAGCTGCCGCCCAACGAGCCGGTGACGGTGCTCGTGGGACCGGAGGGCGATTTTTCGATAGATGAAGTGGAATGGGCCCTGGCCCACGGCTATGAGTCGGTGTCGCTGGGCAACAGCAGGTTGCGTACCGAGACGGCAGGACTGATGGCCGTGACGATGGCCCAGATTATCAAGCGAACAAAATGAAAAAGATTGTATTGTATCTGGTTGTCCTCCTGACGGCCGGACTTTCGTCGTGTACGGATAACGACTATGTGCAGGCCATACCTGGCGACAGCACCCTGTTGATGTCGATCAACACCGCCAAGGTGAGCGGTGCAGGCAGTCCGGTGATCCTCAAGACGATGCTGCACGTGTCGAACCTCGACAACACCGGTCTGGACCTCGCCTCCAAGCTCTATTTCTTTGAAGACGCCCCGGGCAACCTCGGCCTCTGCGCCCGTCTGTCTGACGACGGCAAGCTGACGGCAACGCTCGAGCGGCTTGGTCTGGAGGTGATGCAGAAGCGTGGCCATCGTTTTGCCGCCCTGAAGAACAACTGGGTGGTGGGCTACTCCGACCGTGCGGCGCTGATGATGGGGCCTGTGGTGCCGGCCGACCAGGAGGCCCTCATGGCGCGGATGGCCGGTTATCTCGACGCCAAGGACGATGAGGGTGTCAAGGGCACGCCCATGTACGACAAGCTCGACTCCATCGACGCGCCTATGGCGATGGTGTGCCAGGCGCAGGCGCTGCCCGACCAGTTTATCGCGCCCTTCACCCTCGGCGCGCCCAAGGACGCCGACGCCTCACAGGTGCTGATAGCCGCCGAGATGGAGGTGAAGCAAGGATGCCTGTGGATCAGCGGAGAGACCTTCTCGCTCAAGAAGAGTATCGACGAGGCCCTGAAGAAGGCCCGTGCCAGCTACCGCCCCATCAAGGGCACGTATGTGGGCGCGATGTCGAGCACCGATGTGATGGGCCTCTTCATGAACGTCGATGGCAAGAAGTTTATCGAGCTGATGCGCCAGAACAAGGGCATCAGGGCAATGCTATCGGGTATCAATGCGGCCATCGACATGGACAATATCATCAAGAGCATTGACGGTGACATGGCCATCATCACCCCGCGGCTGGGCGACGAGACGCTGCAGCTGATGATGGCTGCCAAGCTGGGCAATGCCGACTGGCTGGCCGACGTAGACTACTGGAAGCAGAGCGTGCCGGCCGGCGGACACATCGGCGACTGGGGCAGAGACTGCTACTATTACACCGGCGACAACACCTCTTATTATTTCGGCGTGACCCACGACTGGCAGTATATGAGTGGCGGCAGCAAGGAGGCCGCACTCAACAGCATCAAGCCGTCGGCCCATCCGCTCGATGCCACCGTGCGCCGGCAGATCGAGGGCCAGAAGATGGCGATGGTGGTCAACCTCGCGGCCCTGCAAGGCAGTAAGGCCGAGGCCGTGACGGGGATGCTGAAGCCGCTCTTCGGCAATGTCAATACGATGGTTTACCTATTAAAATAAGATAATGAATACGATTCGGATGGCTTCCGTCCTCCCGCAGGTCTTCTCGCAACGCACAGACCTCAACTCGGAGATATGGGAGCAGGATGTCACCTTTGAGAAGGGACATGTATATCTGGTGGAGGCCGACTCTGGACAAGGCAAGAGCACCTTCTGCAGTTATGTGGTGGGCTACCGCCACGACTACAGGGGTAGGGTGCTGTTCGACGACCGCGACACCCGCGACTTCAAGGTGCGCGACTGGGTGGAGACGCGGCGGAAGCACATCAGTCACTTGTTTCAGGAGCTGCGCCTCTTTCCGGAGCTGACGGCCATGGAGAACGTGCAGATCAAGAACAAGATCACCAACTACAAGAGCGAGACGCAGATCAGGCAGTGGTTCGACATGCTCGGCATCGCCGACAAGGTAGATGCCAAGGTGGGCCTGATGTCGTTCGGACAGCAGCAGCGCGTGGCCATGATCCGCGCACTGGTGCAGCCCTTCGACTTCATATTGGCCGACGAGCCCATCTCTCACCTCGACGATACCAATGCCAAGATCATGGGACAGATTATGATGGCCGAGGCACAGTCGCAGGGGGCAGGCGTGATAGTCACCAGCATCGGCAAGCATATCGACCTAAACTATGAAAGGACATTGAGGATATGAATCTGGTTTGGAAATTGCTGCGGCAGCATATCAGCATCCCGCAGTTCGTCGGCTTCTTCTTTGCCAACCTCTTCGGCATGGTCATCGTGCTGCTGGGCTACCAGCTCTACCGCGATGTGATGCCGGTGTTTACCGCCGAAGACTCGTTCATGAAGAGCGACTATCTCATCATCAGCAAGAAGGTGGGCACGGCCAGTACCATCTCCGGACGCACAAATGCCTTCAACGGGGCTGAGGTCGACGACCTGGAGCGACAGACTTTCGTGTCGAAGGTGGGTGCCTTCACCTCTACAGAATATAAGGTGGATGCTCACATGGGTGTGAACGGCACCAATGTGCTCAACTCAGAGCTTTTCTTCGAGAGTATCCCCGACGAGTTTATCGATGTACCGCTGAAAGACTGGAAATACCGGGAGGGCTCCAACGTGGTGCCCATCATCCTGCCCCGTACCTATATCGCCATGTATAACTTCGGCTTTGCCCGCAGTCATGCGCTACCCAAGCTGAGCGAGGGACTGATGGGGATGATCGACTTCCAGATCTTCATCCACGGCAACGGACGGCAGGGGGAGTACAAGGGTAGGGTGATCGGCTTCTCAAGTCGGCTCAATACCATCCTCGTGCCGCAGTCGTTCATGGACTGGAGCAACAACTATTATGCGCCCGACCAACATTCCGACCCCACGCGGCTTGTGATGAAGACGGCCAACGGGGCCGGCGACCAGCTGACCAAGTATGTCGACAAGAAAGGCTACGAGGTGGAGGACGACAAGCTGCAGGCCGAGAAGACCACCTATTTCCTGCGGCTCATGGTGACCATTGTCATGGCAGTGGGGTTGGTCATCTCGTTGCTGAGCTTCTACATCCTCATGCTGAGCATCTATCTGCTGGTGCAGAAAAACTCGACCAAACTCGAGAACCTGCTGCTTATCGGCTACGGGCCGGGCAATGTGGCCAAGCCCTACCAGCTGCTCACCATCGGGCTCAACGTCGGGGTGCTGGCCATCGCCTTGGTGGTGCTTTACTTTGTGCGGGCAACCTATATGGGCATCCTGGAGACGCTCTTTCCCGAGCTTGACGGCAGCACCATGCTGCCAGCCATACTGCTGGGCCTGGGTCTCTTCGTGCTCGTGAGCGTGTGCAACATCCTTGCCATCCGCCACAAGATCATCAGCATCTGGAAGCGTAGGGAGTGACCGAGTGGGCGGCATAGCCGGCAGTGGTGTCCGCTATAGTGAGGGTGAGGTTAAATAAAATTATTTTCAAAGCACGTTCCACTGCGATTATCATTTTAATTTCGTAACTTTGCAATCAATTTATAATTAGGAAATAACCCAATCAATTATGAGTAAGCAAACAGAGAAGATCAAGCAGCTCGTGGCCAAACGTGAGCAGGCTCGTCTTGGCGGTGGTGAGAAAGCCATCGAGAAGCAGCACGCCCGCGGCAAGTACACGGCTCGTGAGCGCATTGAAATGCTTGTAGATAAAGACAGTTTCGAGGAATACGACATGTTCAAACTGCATCGTTGCCATAACTTCGGTATGGAGAAGAAGCAGTATCTGGGTGATGGCGTTGTGGCAGGCTCTGCTACCATCGACGGCCGTCTGGTATATGTCTATGCACAGGATTTCACCGTGAACGGTGGTTCGCTTTCTGAGACGATGGCGCAGAAGATCTGCAAGGTCATGGACATGGCCATGCAGAATGGTGCGCCGATGATCTGCATGAACGACTCTGGCGGTGCCCGTATCCAAGAGGGTATCTCGGCCCTGGCAGGTTATGGCGAGATCTTTGAGCGCAACATCCTTGCTTCGGGTGTCATCCCACAGATCAGTGCCATCATGGGCCCGTGTGCCGGTGGTGCCGTGTATTCGCCGGCCCTCACCGACTTTGTGCTGATGACCGAGGGTACAAGCTATATGTTCCTCACCGGCCCGAAGGTGGTGAAGACCGTCACGGGCGAGGACATCGACTCAGAGCATCTGGGCGGTGCGAGCGTACATGCCAGCAAGAGCGGCGTGACCAGCTTCACGGCCAAGACCGAGGAGGAGGCCATGGCCATGCTGAAGAAGCTGCTGAGCTATATCCCCTCGAACAATACCGAGGAGGCCCCACGTGTGGAGTGTACCGACCCTGTAGACCGCAAGGCAGACCTGCTTAACGAAATTCTGCCCGACGACCCCAACCAGGCTTACGATATGTATAAGGTGATCACTGCCATCACCGACAATGGCGAGTTCTTTGAGGTGCAGCCCAAGTTTGCCAAGAATATCATTGTGGGCTTTGCCCGTTTCAACGGTCAGAGTGTGGGCATCGTCGCCAACCAGCCCGCCGCATACGCCGGTGTGCTCGATGTGAACGCCAGCCGTAAGGGAGCCCGCTTCGTGCGTTTCTGCGATGCCTTCAACATTCCCATTGTCAGTCTGGTAGACGTGCCCGGATTCTTGCCCGGTACCGGTCAGGAGTACAACGCCGTCATCCTGCACGGTGCCCAGTTGCTCTATGCCTACGGTGAGGCGACAGTGCCCAAGGTGACCATCAACCTGCGCAAGAGCTATGGTGGTTCGCACATCGTGATGGGCTGCAAGCAGTTGCGTGCCGACCTCAACTTCGCATGGCCTACTGCTGAGATTGCCGTGATGGGTGCCTCTGGCGCCGTGGCAGTGCTCTGTGGCAAGGAAGCCAAGGCCATCAAGGACGAGGGCGGCGACGTGAAGGCGTTCCTGGCCGAGAAGGAGGACGAGTACACCGAGACCTTCGCCAACCCTTACCAGGCTGCGCAGTACGGCTATATCGATGACGTTATCGAGCCCCGCAATACCCGTTTCCGTATCTGCCGCGCACTGGCACAGCTGGCCAGCAAGCGCCAGGGCCTGCCTGCCAAGAAGCACGGATGTATGCCGATGTAAGGCTGTGGCCCGTTATTTACACTTGAAACCCAAGAAAGACGATGGACAAGAATGTATATGCAGCCATTGCCATGGCTCTCTACGAGTATCAGGGCAATAATGTTCATGACAAGGAGAGCAGCGTCATCACCATTCGGCCCAAGCAGTCGATGTGGAACGCCAAGTTCCTTTCATTCACAGAAAAACCATAAAGTAAGATGAAAGAATTCAAATATACTATCGACGGCAAGGAATACCACGTCGAGATTGGCGACATCTCTGAGGAGAGCAACGTTGCCCAAGTGAAGGTGAACGGTGAGGCCTACGAGGTAGGTATGGAAAAGACCGAGGAGGAAGTGAAGAAAGTCGTGCTCGGCAAGCCGGTGGCCGAAGAGGCTTCCGACGCTCCTGCCGCTGCCGCCAACGTCAACACCGCCAATGCCATCAAGGCTCCGCTGCCCGGCACTATCACTGCCATCAATGTCAGTGTTGGTGACGAGGTGAAGGCCGGAGATGCCGTGCTGGTGCTCGAGGCCATGAAGATGGCCAACAACATCGAGGCCGAGAAAGACGGTAAAGTGACTGCCATCTGTGTCAAGGTAGGACAGAGCGTTATGGAAGACGAGCCCCTCTTCGTGGTAGAATAGTTCGGCACTTACGCTTATAAAGGCAAGATAGTGCTGTGGCATGCAAGTATTTTGCAGCCCTAAAAAGACTCAAAAACGTCCGTTTTGTGTGAAATCATGCGAAATCGGACGTTTTTTTCATTATTTCTTTGTACCTTTGCATAATCAAATTAATTTAGGATTATTGTATCATGGTCAAAAAGAAGGTTCTATTTATTAATCAGGAGATCACGCCATACGTGCCCGAAACAGAATTGTCGGTCATGGGGCGGAATCTTCCGCAGAAGATCCAGGAGAACGGGTTTGAGATCCGTACTTTCATGCCGAAATGGGGAACCATCAATGAGCGTAGGGGACAACTTCACGAGGTGATACGTCTTTCTGGAATGAACCTGATTATTGACGATACAGATCATCCATTGATTATTAAGGTGGCCAGCATTCCCGTGTCTCGCTTGCAGGTCTATTTTATCGACAACGAGGATTATTTCATCCGCCGGCAGGCCATGACAGAGGACGAGAGCGGTGCCGAGTATGCCGATAATGGCGAGCGTGCCATTTTCTTTGCACGAGGCGTGCTGGAGACGGTCAAGAAGCTGCGCTGGACACCCGATATCGTGCATTGCCAGGGTTGGATGGCTGCGGTGGTGCCTCTTTATATCAAGACGGCCTATCACGACGACCCATCGTTTGCCAATGCCAAGGTGGTCACCTCGCTTTTCCAGACTCAGATGAAGTCCTCCTTGGGTGACAACTTCAAGCGTTGCGTGCAATTCTCGGACATCAATGCCGATTTGTTTGATGCATATTCCGACAAGTTTGACTTCATGGAACTCGGTAAGATGGCCATCGACTACAGCGATGGAGTGGTGGAAGCCGGAAAGGGGGCCAACACCGACCTGCTGTCTTATGCTGCTGGAAAGAACATTCCCGTGCTCAGTTACCCTGGAGAGGATTATGCACCGGCATACAAAGAGTTTTATCAAAAAATCTTAGCTGGCAATTAATTCCAGTGCAGATCATAACACTTTATTCGCTTTCGATTCATGAAATCAAAGTTTATTGCGGGTTTTTTCCTCGCATCTCTCGCGCTCACGGCATGTGATGAAACCACAGATACGATTGGTTCTTCGCTTACCGAGGTTACTGACGGTGTGCTCACCGAAACTGCTTCATTTGATGTAGCCAGTCGTTCTCTGAGGGCAGACTCGGTGTTATCGCGCAACATGACCGGATACCTGGGTAAGGTACGCGACCCGGAGACTGGAGCCTATATCACTGGCGACTTCATGACACAGTTCTACTGTCCAGAGAATTACAGTTTTCCGGCAGCCGACAGCATCCGCTCGCTTAACAGCGCAGGAAAGATCATTGCCGATTCATGTGAGCTGAGGCTTTTCTTCGACGGTTCGTACGGCGACTCCATGCAGACCATGAAGATGACTGCCTACGAGATGGGCAAGGCCATGAATGAGAATCAGGTCTACTACAGCAACTTTGATCCCATGGCCAATGGCTATATACGCACCGATGGCCTGCACAAGGACAAGGTGTACAATCTTGTCGACTACAACGTGGCCCAGAGCGATCGCGACACCAGCACCTACACTCCCTATATCACCGTGAAGATCAACGATGCATATCAGGACAAGGATGGCAATACCTACAACAACTTCGGTTCGTATGTCATGCAGCAGTACTATGCCCATCCCGAATACTTCAAGGACTCGTATACTTTCAGAAACAAGGTGGTGCCTGGGTTCTTCTTCAAGACCAAGAGTGGCTTGGGCAGTATGGCCTACATCAGTTCATCGCAGCTGAACATTTATTTCAAATACGAGTATAAAGACAGTATCTATAACGGTATCAGTGTGTTCTGGGGCACGGAGGAAGTGCTGCAGACAACAACGATTTCCAACGACCGCGATGCTATCGATAAGCTGGTTGCCGACGAGAGCTGTACTTATCTGAAGACGCCAGCAGGCATCTTCACAGAGCTCACCCTCCCGGTCAACGAGATCATGAGTGGTCACGAGAAAGAGAGTATTGCCTCTGCCAAGGTGGTGTTGCAGCGCATCAACAACGAGACGACGAGTCCGTATGCCTTCGATGTGCCCTCCACGCTGCTGATGATACCCAAGGACTCGCTCTACTCGTTCTTCGAGAACAGCAAGCTGTACGATAACATCACGTCGTATGTGGCATCATGGGGATATTCGAGTAGTTCTACTGCCAATAGCTATACTTTTAATAATATCTCTGGCATGATCACGTCGATGTACAATGCCACCAATAAGTCGGCCGACTGGAACAAGGTGGTGCTGGTTCCTGTGGAGGTGTCTACCAACACCTTGTCTTCTACGATAACGGTCACAAAGGTGGTCAATGACATGTCGCTCACCAGTACACGTCTGGTGAAGGGAACGAGCAGCAATAGTCCCATCAAGATCAGTGTCATATACAGTAAGTTCAAGTAGATGGCCGACAATTTTCTGGAGCGGCAACGGCAGGATTATGAGGAGCGCAAGGCCGCTTGGCTGCGCAACAAGAAGCACATGCCAAAGCTAAAACGTAAAATAGAGAGGCCGGCAGACGAAAGTTTATAAATAATTCATGCGCCTGTCTAAACTGTAGGCAGTGTATATATACAGGGAGGCATCGAAACCTTGGCCACTTGCGCCCAATTAGCCTCGTCACTCTCATTCTTTAGACTGATATAGCACACAAAAGAGTTTGCTTCCGTGCTTCAGCCTGGCACTCACACTATCAAGTCAAGGGACATCACAACTACAGTGGCGCCAGCGATTATCCAATTAATTCTTGCTCGATTAAAGCCTATTGCCCCGATAAGCCATTGGTTTGTCGGGGATATTGTTTGTGGATAGGTAAGTAGATGAAGCGGGACAATGACACAATAAGAAGCAAAGGAAGCTGACCTGTCCACACTTCGTTCGTGAGACAGGTCGGCTTCGCTTGTCTGTTGCCAGCCAACTGCTTGGCTTATCGTTTGTTCAGTCTGGCGTAGGCATCATCAAACGACTTGGGGTGGTGAGCCAGAAAACAAATGTTTACAAGGCAGTTGGCAATCAGCTCCTCATCAGTAAGGTCAACACCCTTCTCGCGCGACACGTCTTTGCCGAGGCACACCTCCCAGTTGGCGTCGAAATCGCGGTCTTCCGCACCTACATACTGTTCGTCGCCTTTGGCCCCCGGCATAATCTTATACCTGATGCCTCGCTTCGACGGTACGGGTTTCATAGAGAGCAGAATGTCATAGGCCTGCTTCAGCGGATCTTTATACTTGGCGGTGCCGGGATACATATCTGCGATGACTGGCATGATTTCATCAAAGTCGTATGCCTGAATCAGTTCGTATAGTCTCATGATTTTAATTGTTTTTCCTTTATTATATATATATCATCGTTAGTCCCTAAAGAGCGAAGTGCTGTTGTTGTCACGAGGCTACAGGGGAAATATTCAGTGGTGGGGTGAAGATAACGTACGAATATGGTGATAGTAAGAATTGGCTGTGCGTCCGTTCTCTACTATCACCATATCTTTGCGGCAAACCCCAATAAATAGCGATTTGCGGTCATAATAACTGTTGATGCAATATCGAGCATCTGCTCCAGACTAGAACTTCGCCATCTTGATGGCGTCGATGGCACATTCGTCACCTTTGTTGCCCAGTCGCCCGCCGCTTCGGTCTTTAGCTTGCTGCAGGTCGTTGGTGGTAAGCAGACCATAGATTACGGGAATATTCTGCGACGCATTGAGATGGGCAATGCCATAGGTCACCCCTTGACAAATATAGTCGAAGTGAGGTGTCTCTCCGCGGATGACGCTGCCTAGGATGATGATGGCATCAAAACCGTCGTTCTTGCACATCTGTTGGGCACCATACACCAACTCGAAACTACCAGGAACGGTCTTCACATGAATGTTCTCGGGCAGTGTGCCGTGCTTCTGAAGAGTTGATACAGCACCGTTGAGAAGTGCCCCGGTGATTTCTGGATTCCACTCGGCCACCACGATGCCGAAGCACATGTTGCTGGCATCGGGAACCTTGTTGAAGTCGTAGTCTGAAAGGTTGTGAAGTGCTGTAGCCATTTACTTGGTAGTCCTTTCTATATATTTGTCAATCTCACCGCTCTGTGTGAGTGTTGAGTTGACATATTTCTGCTTGATGTCCTGATATATTTTCAGGGCTTCATCCTGCTTGTTCTGCGACTCGAGGAGCTGGGCGGCCTGCAACAGGAACGAGGGCGAGATGCTGTTGTTCACACCGTCCTTGGCCTGCTTGTCGGCCTTTGCGGCAGCCTCCTTGAGCTTGTCCACAGCCTTGTCGACCTGTCCCACATGGGCGTAGGCGTTGCCCAGGGCCTCGATGGCAGCGGGGCTTACCATGGCATCGTTGGCCGGGCTGTATGCCTCAAGATATTTCACGGCGTCCTGCCACTTGTCGAGATTGGCATAGCACAGGCCTGCATAGAGGTTGGCCAGATTGCCGGCATCGGTGCTGCTGTAGTCGCTGGCAATCTTCACAAAGCCGGCATATCCGGCACCGTCGCCGTTAAGGGCCTTGTCGAACTGCTCTGCATTGAAGTACTCCTGACCGCGGGCAATGGCCGTGCTGGCCTTGTCTTCACGGGGGCCGCCGATAAATGTCTTGTAGCTGAAGAAGCCTGCCACGATGATGAGAAGGGCTACGAGTGTTGCTAAAATAGCCTTCTTGTTTTTATCGAAGAAGGCCTCTGACTTTGAGGCAACCTCGTATGTTGCCTTTTCATTTTTGTTTGCCATTATTTTTGTTGTTTTTATTATGAGCGATAAATCATCGCAAAATTAGCAAATTTATCCCATATATTGAAATTTCTCACATTCTTTTTTCGTTTTTCATTCCTAAATCTCGTAACTTTGCAGCAAGGGGAGCGGGCACCACTTCTTTTTCTCCGTAGTTATTAAGGCCTCAAGCATGATACTTCAGCATATTTCAATTATCAATTACAAGAATATTCGTTCAGCCAATCTTGCGTTCTCACCCAAGATCAACTGTTTCATCGGCAGCAATGGCGAGGGTAAGACCAATGTGCTGGATGCCATATACTACCTTTCTTTCTGTCACAGTAGCTTTACGAATATCGACAGTCATGTCATCACCCACGACCAGGACTTTTTCGTAATCGAGGGCGACTACCATGCCGAGGATGGCAGTGCCGATAACATCTATGCCGGCATGAAGCGCGGCAAGCACAAGCATTTCAGGCGCAATGGCAAGGAGTATAAGAAGTTTTCGCAGCATATCGGGTTGATACCGCTTATCTTCGTTTCTCCCTCCGACAATATCCTTGTGGACGGCGGCGGCGAGGAACGGCGCAAGCTCATGGATCTGGTCATCTCGCAGTACGATCATCTGTACCTCGATGCGCTCTCACGATACAACAAAGCCTTGCAGCAGCGCAATGCCCTGCTGAAGATGGAGACTGAGCCCGATGCCGCCTTGCTCGACATCTGGGAACAGGAGATGGCGGCCCAGGGTGAGCTGCTGCACCGGAAACGTGACCTCTTTGTCACCGAGTTCATCCCCGTGTTTCAAGACATCTACCGCACCATCTCGGGCGAGAAAGAGACAGTGTCGTTGCGCTATGTGTCGCATTGTCAGCGTGGGCCGTTGCTCGACGTCATCCAGCGCGACCGCTTCAAAGACCGGGCCGTGGGCTATAGTCTGCACGGTGTACACCGCGACGACCTTGAGATGCTCATCGGTGGCTACCCCATGAAGCGTGAGGGCAGTCAGGGACAGACCAAGACCTTTGTCTTGGCACTCAAGCTGGCGCAGTTTGATTTCTTGCGCCGCACGGCGTCGAACACCACGCCGCTGCTGCTCCTCGACGACATCTTCGACAAGCTCGATGCCCAACGGGTGGAGCAGATCGTGAAGCTGGTGTCGGATACGCGCTTCGGGCAGATCTTTATCACCGATACCAACCGCGACCATCTCGACCAGATCCTCAGCCACAGCGACCAGGACTACAAGCTGTTTGATGTGAATGGTGGAGAGATCGAGGAACGATAAGCTGCCCAAGACCGTTGGGGCGTGCCGCAACAGGGCCGCGGCTGGAAACGAGATAGGAAAAAGAATGAAAACAGGAAAAACTTGACTGATGTTTAAAAGAGAAGTAAAGACACTTGACGAACTGCTTAACCGCTTCCTCCGTGAGGAAGGGTTGGAGACGCCGTTGCTGCAGCAGCGTGTGGTGAACGCCTGGGACCAGGTGGCCGGCCCTATGGTGGCACGCTATACGACCGATAAATTCGTCAAGAACCAGATGCTCTTTGTCAAGATCACCAACCCGGCGCTGCGCCAGGACCTGAGCATGATGCGGGCGCAGTTGGTCAAGCGACTCAATGCGGCCGTGGGCTCGTCGGTCATCAGCGACGTGCGGGTGTATTGAGGGGAAGTGTTGGTTTGTTGGGGTATTGGGTTAGCTGGTGGGATGTCAATCTTGTCTGTTTTTATGCTATCACCTCATCCATTTTGACATCCCATTCGGAGGTGGGCACACGTTTCACCTTCTGGAAACCGAAGCATACACCTATTTTATACGTATGTGGCATGTCTGCCAGCAGGCGGTCGTAATAGCCCTTGCCGCGCCCCAGCCGGTTGCCTTCGTCGTCGAACCCCATGCCGGGCACGAGGGCTACATCAATATCATCGTAGGTGTGGTATAGCTCGCCCACAGGCTCCATGATGTGGAACGCGGGTTCCTGGGCCAGGTCTTGCCGCCCTGTGTATACCCGCACCTCCAGCTGTCCGTCACCGATAATCTTGGGCAGGAGCACCGTCTTGCCCAGCTTTACCAGTTCGTCGGCCAGCCGATGGGTGTCCACCTCGTCGGGCAAGGCATAGTAGAGCATCACCGTCTTGGCATCGGTCACCCTTTGGTGTTCCAGAATCTTGCCGACCACCGTGGCCGACATCGCCTCAAGCTCGGCAACGGTGTATTGTTGTTTGCGCAGGCGAATCCACTTCCTCAGTTCTGCCTTCTCCATCGTCTTCTTCGTTATGTCAGCCGTGGCCCACCAGGGTTCATACCCTGATGGTAGCCACGAGGGCTTGTGGCAGGCGGATGTGCTGATAAGGCACCGCCGTCATGGCCACCTTGGCGTTCCTCTTACCGGTCGTCTTCACGGGTGGTTTGGGGAACGAGGCATTGTTGCGAAACACGCGCAGGGCCGTCGACACCACAGGGTCGTCGAGGTTGATATACTGGTTCCAGGCCTGCTCGTCGAGCATGTTGTAGATGATGCGGCTGTTGATATAGCGCTCGAGCAGCGAGTGGCTCTTACGGATGAGCAGATTGCGGCGCTGCAGTCCGCGCTTGTCGGCATAGTTGACAAACTGGTCTACGGTGTTCTGCTTCTTCAGATAGTTGGCCAGGGTGAGCATGTCCTCAAAGTCTTTCATCTTCTGACGGTTGTCGTCGGTATAGGTGAAGGCAAACTGCAGGATGAGTCCGCTCATGGCAGCCTGCTTGTAGTAGGATGTGACGTTGGTGGTGTCTTCGGGCACGAAGATGTCGGGCGTGATGCCACCGCCGCCATATACCTTGCGGCCGTTGGCCGTGTGGTAGGCAGGGCCTGTGTGCTTGATGCTGTCTTGCGAGAAGAACTCTCCGTGCTGATACCTGGAGATGATGTCCTGCGCATAGTTGGGGTCTTCGCCGTCGGCATATGGCTTCTGGATGCAGCGGCCCGAGGGCGTGTAGTAGCGGGCGATGGTCAGCCTGATCATGCTGCCGTCGGGGAACGGTATCTGCTGCTGCACCAGACCCTTGCCGAACGAGCGCCGGCCGATGATGGTGGCGCGGTCGTTGTCTTGCATGGCACCGGCAAAGATTTCGGAGGCCGATGCCGAGCCCTCGTTGATGAGCACCACCAGCGGCATGGTGCGGTAGGCACCGTGGCCGTCGGAGAGATACTCCTTGCGCGGCGACTTGCGGCCCTGGGTGTAGACGATGAGCTTCTTGGCCGGCAAGAACTCGTTGGCCATCTGTACCGCACTCTCGAGATATCCGCCGGTGTTGTCGCGCAGGTCGATCACCAGGTTGGTGAATCCCTGCTGTTGAAGGTTGGCCAGGGCGATGAGCAGTTCGGGATAAGTCTTCTCGCCAAAGTTTCTCACCTTGATATAGCCTGTGTTGTTGTCGAGCATATAGGCGGCAGTGACGGTCTTCATGGGTATCTCGCCCCGTGTGATGTCGAAGGTCAGGGGCTTGGGGTTACCGTATCGCATTACACTCACCTTGACCTTCGAGCCCTTGGGCCCTTTGAGGCGGTGCTGGGCCTCTTCGTTGGTCACCGTCTTGCCCACAAACTTCTTTCCGTCCACAGACACGATCTTGTCGCCAGCCAGTATACCGGCTTTCTCCGCCGGTCCGTTCTTGATGACGTTCTGCACGTGGATGGTGTCTTCGCGAATGGTGAACTCGATGCCCACCCCCGAGAACGAGCCCTTGAGGTCGTCGGTGGTGGCCTGCACGTCCTTGGCGCTGATGTAGACAGAGTGGGGGTCGAGCTCGAGGAGGATCTGCGGGATGGCCTTCTCTACGAGTGAGTCGATGTTCACCTTGTCGACATATTGGTCATCAATGATGCGCAGCAAGTTGTTCAGTCGGTTGCTGCCGTTGTTGATGATGGTCAGCCGGTTGCCCGAAAAATGATTGGCATAGAACGAGCCGATCACGATGCCAATGACCACGCATACGGCCATCACCAACGGCATGAACCTGTTTTTCTTTTCGCTTTTCATATTGTTTCTTGCGATTAAGCCTGTTGACTAGTATTTCTTTCCGTGGCACACATACGTGCTAGAGCGTCTTCATGTCTCTGAACACCACCTCTATGCCGGCCCGCTGCAGCAGCCTGACCCCCTCGTCGAGGCGGTAGGTCTCGCCGTAGACCACCCGTTTGATGCCTGCCTGGATGATGAGCTTGGCACATTCGATGCAGGGAGCGGCGGTGACATAGAGCGTGGAGCCCTCGCTGTTGTTGCTCGACCGTGCCAGTTTGGTGATGGCGTTGGCCTCGGCATGCAGCACATACGACTTGGTGACATCGTTCTCATCCTCGCACACATTCTCGAAGCCGCTGGGCGTGCCGTTGTATCCGTCGCTGATGATCATCTTGTCTTTCACCACCAGGGCACCCACCTTGCGGCGGCGGCAGTAGGAGTTCTCGGCCCAGATGCCTGCCATGCGCAGGTAGCGCTCATCGAGCAGGTCCAGCTTCTCGATGTTTGTCTGTTGTTCTTTTTCCATGAGGTATCTTGTTGACAGGTTAGTTGCGCTTGATGCCGTTGCGCTCGAGCAGTGCGTCGATGGTAGGCTCTTGTCCGCGGAACCGGCGGTAGAGGGTCTGCGGATGCTCGGTGCCACCCTTCGAGAGGATGTTGTCGCGCAGGCGCTGTGCCGTCTCCTGGTCGAAGATGCCATTCTTCTTGAACACGCTGAAGGCGTCGGCGTCGAGCACCTCGGCCCATTTGTAGCTGTAGTAGCCTGCGGCGTAGCCACCGGCCATGATGTGCGAGAACTGCACGGTCATGCAGGTCTGTGGCAGCTGCTCGGTGACGATGGCCTTCTGCCAGGCCTTCTTTTCAAAGGTCATGATGTCTTCTGCGAAGGGTTCGCGCAGGGTGTAGTAGGCCATGTCGAGCAGGCCGAAGCTCACCTGTCGCATGCAGGCGTAGGCCACGTTAAAGTTGCGGCTGTTGACGATGCGTGCGATGAGGTCGTCGGGGATGGGCTCGCCGGTCTGGTAATGGAAGGCGAAGGTGCTGAGGAAGTCTTTCTCCACGGCGTAGTTCTCCATAAACTGCGATGGCATCTCCACGAAGTCCCACCATACGTTTGTTCCCGAGAGACTCTCGAAGCGGGTGTTCGACAGCATGCCGTGCAGTGAGTGGCCGAACTCGTGGAGGAAGGTCTCCACCTCGCTCAGCGTGAGCAGTGCCGGTTTGGTGTCGGTGGGTTTCGAGAAGTTCATCACCACACTCACATGCGGACGTACGTTCTCGCCCTCCTTGGTGATGTGCTGGCCCTGGAACTCGGTCATCCAGGCTCCACCCTGCTTGCCGGCGCGCGGATGGAAGTCGGCATAGAACACAGCCAGGAAGCTGCCGTCGCGGTCGAACACCTCGTAGGCCTTCACGTCGGGATGGTATACGGGTATGCTGTCGTTGGGCTTGAAGGTGATGCCATAGAGGCGGGTGGCCAGACCGAACACGCCGTCGATGACCTTGTCGAGCTGGAAGTAGGGGCGCAGCATCTCGGCATCGAGGTTGTAGCGCTCCATCTGCAGTTTGTGCGAATAGTAGGAGAAGTCCCAGGGGCGCAGCACGAAGTCGTCGCCCTCCATCTGGCGTGCCTTCTCCTCGATGGCCTTCACCTCCTGCTCGGCCGTAGGCTTGTAGGCATCGATGAGGTCGTTGAGCAACTTGTACACGTTGGCGGCGTTGCTTGCCATGCGGTGCTTGAGCACATAGTCGGCGAAGGTGTCGTAGCCCAACAGCTGTGCCAGCTCGCGCCGCAGGTTCACCAGTCGCTGGCAGATCTGCAGGTTGTTGGCATCGTTGTCGTGCGTACACTCGGTGTTGCGGGCCATATACATCTGCTGGCGCAGGTCGCGCTGCGTGCTGTAGGTCATGAAGGGCGAGAAGCTCGGGAAGTCGAGCGTGAACACCCATCCCTCGAGCTCTTTCTCGCGGGCGGTCTGCGCGGCAGCGTCGATGGCCGTCTCGGGCAGTCCGTCAAGCTGTTGACGGTCGGTGAGGTGCAGGGTGTAGGCCTTGTTCTCCTTGAGCAGGTTCTGCGAGAACTGCAGGGCCAGCAGACTGCTCTCCTCGGTGAGCTGGCGCAGGCGTTCCTTGCCGGCATCGTCGAGCAGTGCACCGCTGCGCACAAAGGCATCATACTGCTTGTCGAGCAGCATCTGCTCCTCGGGGCTGAGCTCGCCGTGGTGCTCATAGACATACTTCACCCGCTCGAATAGGCGGGGGTTGAGCATCACGTCGTTGCTGTGCTTGGTGAGGATGGGGCTGAGCTTCTGTGCCAGCTCCTCCATCCGGTCGTTGGTCTCGGCGCTCATGAGGCACGAGAACACCGTCGACACACGGTCGAGCAAGTCGTAATAGTGCTTGCCCTTCGACTCGTCCTCCACGGCAATGGTGTTGTCGAAGGTGGGAGTGTCGGGGTTGCTTACAATCTTCTCGATTTGTTCGTCGTCACGGCGGATGCCTTCCATGAAGGCTTCCTCGAAGTCCTCAAACTTCAGGCTGTCGAAGGGTACGGTGTCGTGTGGAGTCCCGTAGGGCTCCATAAAAGGGTTATTCCTAAGCTGAGCTTCACTCATATTTCTCTCAATCTTTCTCTATGTTCATGCAAAGTTAGCAAAAAGATTGGAGACATATTATATATAAGTAATATTTAACCTTTTACCTTTTTCTATTGGAAGGTAGCCGTATACTGGGCGAGAGAAGCTATTGGGTATCACAGATGGGTAGGGCCTAATCATAGGGATGTCTGAATTTGTGCTCCCTCGGTTGGTCTATGGCTTTTCATAAAACCAATATTCACCATTTTGATGCCTCTCCTTCCAATATTCTATTCAGTTTCAAGACTAATCGCATGCCTGGCTTATCAAATTTTTTGTTGGTCAAGCTCTCGTAATAAGTGGTAACGAAGCGTAAATATGTTTAAAAAGAGCAAGGGTTATGTATGTTGCATATCGGAAATGCCTACTTTTAATCTTGCTTGTGACCTAGTCATGGGTAAACTGAAATGTAGCATATTGTTGAGACCACAGATGCCGACGACCTCGACAGGTTTCTTCAATGTGTCTTATATATATATGAATGTAATCAGACAACTTATAAAATGAAACATATCCAACAGATTGAAACCATTCTTTACGTCAATGACCAACAAGCCAGTACGGAGTTTTATACGAAACTCTTCAGGCAAAAGCCTGACTTGTTTGTTTTGGGGATGAGCGAATTTAGAATGGCAGAGAATTTCAAGTTGGGACTCATGCCCAATAAGGGAATTGCTAAAATCCTGTCAGACAACATGCCACATCCCGGTCAAGGCAATGGTATTCCGAGGTGCGAACTATATCTTTATGTTGATAATATTGCGTTCGAATTTGAAAATGCAATGAATATAGGGGCAAAGCTGGTCAGTGGGATTGAGGATCGGGATTGGGGCGACAAGGCTTGCTATTTTGCAGATATTGACGGGCATATCATTGCTTTTGCCGAGAAGCAGCTGGGCGCTGTTTCTGAATAGACTCTTATGTTTTTCAAAAGTAACAAGGGTTGCCCGTTTTTCAGGCTCAGTGGGGTAACCCGGTGGCAGCAGCCGCTTTCACCACCTGTATCTCCAAGAGCCTTTACCGGCAGAACAGTATATCCCTCACCCCGCCATGCTGAGCCGCCAACGGCTAGACGGCAGGGTGGAGGGCAGCTGGGCAATGTGTCCTGCTCTTCTGCTAATGCAGTCTTTTGGCAAGCCGGTTCGAAGTGATTCATGCCGCGGCGCCGTTGCCGGCGCACATGCTGCGCAAGCTTTCCGAAGTGTGGTTCGACTCGAAGCAGCGCGTGGTTCGACTCGAAGCAGCGCGTGATTCGACTCGAAGCAGCGCGTGGTTCGACTCGAAGCAGCGTGTGGTTCGACTCGAAGCAGCGTGTGGTTCGGGCAGGAGTATGACAGCCCGACGCCATTCCCTGCGTGGCATCATGGCACTTCGGAGGCAGGAGAACTGTCGTGAGGCTGCACGAAAGCGGACGAATCATTTGTCATGGCAGTCCATTTTCGGAAACTATACCAACTGGGGGCGGGCAGACCAATGCCATCTCGGGCGCAATCAATGGGAGTTTTTTCTCTTTAGGCTTATGAAATCATACGCTTGAATCGAGACGCTTGCCACCCACTTTCCAGACTGGTCCGAATATGTTGCGGAGGAGGTGAGGAAACGCATTGACAAAAAAAATCCCCAATCCACAGTATCACTACTCAAATTGGGGCTCTTTAACCTTTTAAAAAAACTAACCTTAACCTATTGAAATGAATCTATAATGCAAATATAGTATTTTATTTTGGATCTGTTGTCAAATAATCGGTAAACTTTCAATAAATCTTCGGGTGGGAGGTCTACACTCTTTATCATTTGCTGCTGTTGGCACGTTTTTTGTGATATAGGTGGCAGATAGAAAAAACCATCATAAGAAATAACCAAGCAATGAAGAAAGGTAACATCGGGGTTACGACCGAGAACATTTTCCCCGTCATCAAAAAGTTTCTCTATTCCGACCATGAGATTTTCCTGCGCGAGATGGTGTCGAACGCCGTCGATGCTACGCAGAAGTTGAAGACCCTGGCGCAGAACGGCGACTTCAAGGGCGAACAGGGCGACCTCACCGTGCGTGTGACGCTCGACACCGAGGCTAAGACGCTGACCATCAGCGACCGGGGCATCGGCATGACGGCTGAGGAGATTGACAAATACATCAACCAGATTGCTTTCTCGGGCGTCACCGACTTCCTCGACAAATACAAAGACGAGGCCAATGCCATCATCGGGCACTTCGGACTGGGCTTCTATTCGAGCTTCATGGTGTCTGACAAGGTGGAGATCGTTACCAAGAGCTGCCAGGAGGGTGCACAGGCCGTACGCTGGAGCTGCGACGGCTCACCCGAGTTCACGCTCGAGGATGCCGACAAGCAAGACCGTGGCTCTGACATCATCCTGCACATCTCTGACGACTGCAAGGAGTTTCTGGAGAAGGGACGCATCGAGGCGCTGCTCAACAAATACTGTAAGTTCATGGCCGTGCCTGTGGCCTTCGGCAAGAAGACCGAGTGGAAAGACGGCAAGCAGGTGGAGACCGACGAGGACAATGTCATCAACGCCGTGGAACCGCTGTGGACCAAGACACCGGCGAGCTTGAAGGACGACGACTACAAGAGCTTCTACCGCACGCTCTATCCCATGCAGGAGGAGCCGCTGTTCTGGATCCACCTCAATGTCGACTTCCCCTTCCACCTCACGGGAATACTCTATTTCCCCAAGGTGCACAACAGCATCGAGCTGCAGCGCAACAAGATACAGCTCTACTGCAATCAGGTGTTTGTCACCGACCAGGTAGAGGGTATCGTGCCCGACTTCCTCACCCTGCTGCACGGTGTCATCGACTCTCCCGACATCCCGCTGAACGTCAGCCGCAGCTACCTGCAGAGCGACGGCAACGTGAAGAAGATCTCTACCTATATCACCAAGAAGGTGGCCGACCGCCTGCAGCAGACGCTCAAGGCCGACCGCAAGGACTATGAGGGCAAATGGAACGACCTCAAGCTGTTTATCAACTACGGTATGCTGTCGCAGGAAGACTTCTACGACCGTGCCAAGGACTTCGCCCTGCTGGAGGACGTGGAAGGCAAGTTCTTCACCTTCGACGAGTACAAGACACTCATCAAGGACAACCAGACCGACAAGAACGGCGAGCTCATCTACCTCTATGCCAGCAGCAAGGAGGAGCAGTATTCGTACATCAAGTCGGCAGAGAACAAGGGCTACAGCGTGCTTGCGCTCGAGGGACAGCTCGACGTGCCCATGGTGAGCATGCTGGAGCAGAAACTGGAGAAGAGCCGTTTCTCGCGCATCGATGCCGACATCATCGACCACCTCATCGTCAAGGAAGACGCCGCCAAGAGCTCGCTGAGCGACGGTGAGCGTGACAATCTGTCAGAGGTGTTCCGCTCGCAGATGCCCAAGGTCGACAAGGCTATGTTCAATGTGGATGTGGAGGCACTGGGCGAGCAGGCATCGCCGGTGATCATCACGCAGGACGAGTATATGCGCCGCATGAAGGACATGAGCCACTTCCAGCCCGGCATGAGCTTTTATGGTCAGATGCCCGACAGCTACAAGGTGGTGCTCAACGCCGACCATGCACTGGTGAAGGGTGTGCTCGACAAGGTCACTGAGGCTACCACCGAGACGCTCAAGCCTGTGGAGGCTGAACTCAAGGGTACGCAGGCCCGCGAAGCCGCACTGCTGCAGACCCAGGGCAAGATGAAGCCCGAGGAGATCTCGCAGGAGGAGAAGGATGACCTGCAGAACACACAGAAGACCATCAGCGAGCTGAAGGACAAGAAAAACCAGATACTGGCCGACTTTGCCAAGGGCAACAGTGTGGTGCATCAGCTCATCGACCTGGCCCTGCTCCAGAACGGAATGCTCAAGGGAGAGGCCCTCGACCGCTTCCTCAAGCGCAGCATCGACCTGATCAAATAAGCGACGGGATTGCCGGTACGACAAACCGGCTGCAATCACAAGCCACCGATCATGCTCTCACAACGGGCTGTCGGTGGCTTTCTTGATGGGCGTTTCGAAACAGATGAGAACGGTGCGTCGGTCTTTGTTCCTACGTTGACCAAGGAGCTTTGAACTTTTTTCAAATCTTTTTCCGTAAATTCCTTTGAGTTTTAAAAAAAACATTTATCTTTGCAACGGATAGAACAAAACAAAGGGCTGACGGTCTTCCGCTGTCGCCCGGCATCGGTTTTGTTTTCCATAGCGTGCTTGCCGCTGGTGTCATGAGGTCCTTGGCAGACAGCACCAGATATGCGACAAAAGACACAACTGAGATATTAACTTTCAATCATTTAAAACAAAAGATTATGAAAAAGTATGTTTGCGACGTTTGCGGATGGGTTTACGACCCTGCAGTAGGTGATCCCGATAACGGCATCGAGCCTGGAACAGCATTTGAGGACCTCCCCGAGGATTGGGTATGCCCTGAGTGCGGCGTAGGTACCGATGACTTCAGCGAGGTAGAGGAGTAATCTCACTGCAATCGCAACCTTCTCCTCCGAGACGCTTGGAGGCGAAATGATATGGCAATGGTATTGCTTACGGGTTTAGGGCCCGTGGCGGTACCATTTTTTTTTTTGTATTCCTTTTTCGGTGGTATTATGGCGTGGGAGGCCCCTCCCCGGCCTCCCCGTGGGGGAGGTAGTAGGGCTCAGTTAATAAATTTGTGTTTTTAAGGTGGGTTCTATTAATTAGCTTTGTCAGCTTTCGAGACTATCTTCGAGGTCAAATTGCAAGTGAACGAAGGAGTTATGCGGGCATAACGACTGAGTGAACTGGCAATTTGAGCCG
>JBHAFS010000045.1:0-22338 GCA_041856205.1 Prevotella sp. | reverse complement strand
GCCTGTTATCTTCGCAACAAGTCGTGCGGTGTCGTGGAAAGTCGTTGCAACAACACATCCCGTCATCCGATGCCCTCGCATCGACTTTTCACGACTTTTCACGACATTGCCAACCCCGTCACTCCAAATATCGGTTGACCCTTCTGTTTCGGGTCTGGATATTGCAGAGGGTACATATCAAGGGCTGGATTGGGAAAACAGACGGAGGGTTATCATGGTGCGGCAACACATCGATGAGCGTCCAAATGCTGCCGGCAAACAGATCCGTCAGATCGAACTTTTCCCGGATGTAGCCGACCTTTCTAATTATCGGTATAGTTGCTTCGTTACCAATATGGCATTGCCGATGAAAGTTATTTACGATACATGTCGCGTACGTGCAGACTCTGAGAATCGAATCAAGGAGATCAAGTATGACTTCTCGGTCGACAAGTTCACCGTACACGGATTCTGGGGTAACGAGGCCTGCGCGAACTTCATCATCATGGTTTATAATCTATACTCTCTGCTCAGGCTCGTCATGACCAACAACCAATGCCATCCGCTCATGAAAAGTGTAAAGTCCGCATACCTGGATACATCAGAAAAAGCAAGACAAGAATGTGTTGTATATGGCAAGGTCACTGACAACAAGTAAAGCGTTCAAAGGGATATGGGAAGCCTTGGATGGCCTTGGCTTCCCGTACTATGCGTGAGTTTTAATGACCGATTTGGGTTAATACATTATGTCAACTAGTTTAATAAGTGTATAGTCTTTTATCTTCAATCTATTTACAAATTCTATAATCCTGGTTTTATCAGATTCCGCATACCAACTAAATTCCCATTCTATATCATCATTGTTGAGGATTGAATGAATATGAGTAATGTAAGGTGTATCAACATCTGACAATGACAATCCCCACACATGAATTTTAGTTGCATATTTGATGCTATCCCAAAATGCACTATTATTCTCAATAATTGATTTCACATCTTTATAAAGAATAGATAATTCATTTGATGCTTCTACTAATATAGATAGTTCTTCTTGAGAATAATTATCTTGCCAATTCTCCAATAATTTATCAGGTGTTTTATTGTGGCCAAAGATAAGTTTATTATTTTTCACAGCACATCCATGAATATATAAAATATTTGACGATAAAATGGCATATAGGTTTTCTAGTGTTTGGGTGTAATTAAAGTTTATAAATGCTGAATTATCTTTATCAATTCTAACTTTTCTCACAGGATTAGCATTTTCTAATTGAAGTATCCAATTGGAAAATGCAAATTGTAAATCATTGTATAGTCGCTCTAATGTATACCCAATTTCTCCTATTTGTTCGGTGTAATCATCCATATTTAAGACGACAGGTTTCTCCTCGTTTACACTCTGGATAAATATCATCATGGGAGCATAAACATATCCCTCTAAAATAGCTTCCGTTGTAATTTCGCCTAAATTTGTTTCTAATGATGCCCAAAAATCATTGTGATGAAGCCCATAAACTTGAAAAAGTCTATTCTCCAACATCGGATTATTTACACATAGCCACTCATGGAAATCTGAATATTTACATCGAATGTTGTGATGTATGTCAAATCCATTCCCAATTAAGTATAGATTTTTAACTATTTTATTCATAAACGTTACTATTCAGCGGTAATGGATGTTGAATATCAGCAACTTGTAGTCGTACTATTGTGACAGAAAGTCTCGAAATGGCATTATTTACCAAAATTTGCATATATCTATTTTTGTAACTTGTTGATTATCAGTATGAATTTGTACTCTTTGCCGCTGAATAGTTACTCATAAACTCTTATTCATGTGTAATAGGTTTTAACCTCGGTCGGTGGGACGCGATTTTTAATCGCGTTTTGACGACGAGGAGCCCACGGCAGCGCAAAGTTACATAATCTTGAAACGGTCTCCAAACTTTATGGTCAATTGTTGTGCCGTCTGTCCCCAGTTTGCCAGTGGCATGATCCAATTCTTGCGGGTATTGCGATAGGCCAGATAGACAAGCTTATAAAGTGCGTCGTTTGTCGGAAAGACGCCCTTGGTCTTGGTGACTTTGCGGACTTGACGGTGGTATCCCTCTACGGTATTGGTGGTGTAGATGATCTTACGGATGGCTGCGATATATTGAAAATAGCAACTCAGCAGCTCACATTTGTCTCTTCATGACTTGATGATGATGGGATAAAGCTTACTCAAATTCTTCTCCAATTTCACGAGTTTAGCCTCCGCCACGTTCGATCACATGAGTCATCGTCTTGCGATGGACAGATGAACTGCGCATACGCTCGCGATTGATGCCCGGAGATTAGCCACTGATTCTTGACACAAACTTGGCCCCTATTTACAAATACACCCTTGGCCCAGCCTCTTATGCGAAGTATCTGCCTACGGCAAAGGCGAGCCAGGGTGTTCTCACTCCACACCGACCTGCAGGTCGGAGGAATAGCGCGAGCGCACAAAGGCATCGAACCATTGGTAATAGGCAACGGCATCCTGATCGGCGAGACGGCTTCTCCATCGGGCCACCATCTGCTCGCCACGGCTGAATGTCTCGTCCTCGATGATGCGCACGCGTTGCAGGATGCCCGTCTGCTGTTGGTTGATGAGCTGAGCTACATTGATATAATCATGTCCGTTGCCGCGATCGTTGGGGAAGAGCCGATGCTTCAGTGCCAGACCGGCATGGACGAGTGGCGCATATCCGTTGGCATTGCGTGTCACGGTCTGCGGCAGAATGCCTTTGGGGGTGATGACAAGCGGTAATGCCACGGTGGTGAGGGGCGAACCGGCGATGGTCCACGACACCGTTGTCAACGGGTTTTCACCGGGCCTGACACCCTGCACCACGACGGCCGATGCGGTGAGATACCGTGGGATGAAGTCGCGAAAGGCCGCGAAGACCGGTCGGGTGGAGTCGGCGGGAGCCAGCCGGTTGAGGTCTGTGCCCGTCAGTCCATGCACAAGATAGCGTGGCACCGTGCGCAGGAGGAAGTCGAGCGAGATGGCCCCCTGGCGACGCGTCTGGGCCATGAGGTCAGTGATGGCGGCGTAGCGCTCCACTCCCTGGTCGAGGCTGTGCAGGCCCGTCGTTCCGAAATTGGTCCTCACGAGATAGCCGTCGGGGGCAACGCGTGGGTCGTTAGCGTCAAATTTCACATAACCCTCGTTGCCCACCTCATAATAGGCGCAGCCGCCCTTGGCATCGATGACACCGAAATTGGAGTTGCTGTTGAGCACTCCCGCGGCCTTCAGGCTGTCGAGATAGGCCTCGAAGTCGGCCGTCGAGGCACAGCTGCCCAAGGCATGGCGCATCACCTTGCCGTCCTGCCCGTCGTCGTGGGCCATCCGGCCGTCACGTACATTGAGGTTATAGGCTGCCGTATTGATGATGGCAAAGCCCGCCTCGTTGTGTCCCGACCATGTGCTCTCGCCCTGCAGGTCCCTGGCTGCCACCACGGCCACATATCGGTAGCGAGGCCCCTGGCCGATGATGTTGAGGTTGTCGAGGTCGTCGGTGTCGCGGTTTTTCAGCAACAGGGGGCGACCATCAGCGGTGGCCCGCCCCGAGACGAGCACCGAGGTACAGGCCGTGGCATCTGTCAAGGCAAGCGCCAACAGGGCGGTGAGTATAGTTCTGACGCGGCGCAGGGAGTGTTCCCCCATGCGGGTATGGCTGATATGATGATGGTTCATTGTCTGTGAAATAATATTTTTGCAAATGTAAGCAAAATGCTGCTGACAGGTCATCGCATGCGCATGGTATTTTGGCTACCATGATTGTGGTAGACAATATACTCCAATCGTGGGATTGCCCACCCGTTAAACTATTTTTACCTTTGCACCGAGAATTTAACGATTGCAGTATCAATAAAACAAAGCATGCACAATGGGTAAAAATAGATTGTTGTTAGGATTATTGACGCTACTGTTGGGTATTCAGACCACAGTAGCACAGTCGCTGCAGGTGGCCGGCAAGGTCACCGGCGACGGAGAGGCACTGGTGGGTGCCACCGTCTTGGTGAAGGGAGAGCCGTCGCGCGGCACGATAACCGATGCCGACGGCCACTTCACGCTCCGTGCCGATAGCAAGGAGGTGCTGGTGGTGTCGTACATCGGATTTCAAAACCGTGAGGTCAATATTAACGGACAGGGCCATATCGACGTAGACCTCACGTCAGACGCCCGTGCCATTGACGAGGTGGTAATCACCATCCCCTATGGCACCATCAAGAAATCGTCGTTCACGGGTTCGGTAGGCTATGTGGACAACAAGGTCATCGACAAGGAGCTCGTGAGCAACGTGAGCAAGGCGCTGCAAGGCACCGTGCCGGGCCTCCAGTCGTTCTCGTCGACAGGTCAGCCGGGCAGCGACGCGTCCATATATATCAGAGGTGTGGGCTCGGTCAATGCGTCGAGCTCTCCGCTTTATGTGGTCGACGGTGTGCCCTATGAGGGCAGTATCTCGAGCATCGCGCCCCAAGACATCGAGTCGATCACCGTCCTGAAAGACGCTGCCAGTGCTGCGCTCTACGGTAGCAGGGCAGCCAATGGCGTGATTATGATCGTGACGCGCCAAGGCAAGCAAGACCAGGCCCCGGCCATTGAGCTCTCGGCCAAATACGGATGGTCGAGCCGCGCCCGCAGCGACTATAAGCAACTCACCACCGACCAGTATTATGAACTCTATTGGGAGGCCCTGCGCAACCAGCGACTCGACAGTGGCTATAGCCTGGCCGATGCCAACACATACGCCTCTGCCAACCTCGTCGGCGCGCTGGGCATCAATCCCTACGGCACGGCCTATCCTCAGCCGGTGGGCACCGACGGCAAGGTGGTCACAGGCGCCAAGGCGCTGTGGAACGACAGCTGGGACGACGCGCTCACGCAAAACGCCCATTTCCAGCAGTATGACCTCAGTGTGAGCGGCGGCAGCAAGACCTCACAGTATTTCTTCTCGGCAGGATACCTCGACGACCAAGGTGCCTACATCGAGTCGGGATTCAAGCGCTACACCTTCCGCGCCAACATTGCCTCGCAGGTGAAGAGCTGGGCCAAGGTGGGACTCAATATCAACGGCACCCACTCTAAGCAGCAATACCCCAAGCAGGACGATTCGATGACGAGCAACATCATTGGGTTTGCCCGCAACCTCCAGCCCTTCTATCCCATCTATGAGCGCGACCTCACCACCGGAGACTATCTGCTCGACGATAACGGCAACCGCCAGTGGGATTTTGGCAGATACCGTCCAAACTCGTTTGCCAACATGAACCTCGTGGCCACACAGGGCCTCGACAAGAACGATATTACCCGCAACGATATGTCGCTGCGCTCGTTCCTCGAGATCACGCCGCTGAAAGACTGGTCATACAAGCTCACGCTGAACTACGACTATGACAACCGCACCAACCACTACTATGTCAATCCGTCGCTTGGCGAGAGCGCGGCTACTGGTGGGTCGGTGACCAAAGAGAACATTCAGGCCACCACGTTCACGGTGAACAACGTGATACACTATACCCACACCTTTGCCCAACTGCACCATGTACATGGCATGGTGGGACAGGAGTTCTATGACTACAGCACCAGCAACTTCGGCGGTACGCGCACCAATGTGATTGCCGACGGCTATTATGAGCCCGACGCAGCCAGCACCCTCGGCAGCTTCTATGGCAACAGCGATTCCTACAAGATGCTGTCGTTCTTTGGCTCGGGCGAATACAACTATGACGGGCGCTACTATCTCTCGGCCAGCGTGCGTTCAGACGGCAGCTCGCGCTTCGCGCCCAGTCGACGCTGGGGAACGTTCTGGAGCGTCGGCGGCTCATGGAAAATCTCGGAGGAGAAATTCATGAAGTCGACCAAGAACTGGCTCTACACCCTCGGACTCCGTGCCAGCTATGGCGCACAGGGCAACGACAACGTGGGCTACTATGCCTATCAGGCCCTTTACTCCATCGCCAACAACCTAGGCGAATCGGGTGTGGTGGCCTCACGGCTGGGCACACCCAACCTCACCTGGGAGAAAAACCTGAACCTGAACATCGCCCTCGACTTCGGACTGTGGAACAACCGACTGAACGGAAGCATCGAGTTTTTCGACCGCCGTTCGAAGAATCTGCTCTTCAGCCTCGACCTCGTACCCTCGTCAGGCTACACCAGCATGGATGCCAACATCGGCGCACTGAAGAATGTGGGCTGGGAAATTCAGCTCAACGGCCAGCCCATCAAGACCAAGGACTGGGAGTGGCGGTTGTCGGCCAATGCCACGACTTATAAGAACACCATCACCTCGCTGCCCGCAGACGAGATGTGGAGCGGCAACAAGAAATGGGTCAAGGGGGGCAGCCTCTACGACTGGTATCTCATCGAGTGGGCCGGCGTCAACCCCGAGAATGGCAACCCGCAGTGGTATGGCATCGATGACAACGGCCAGAAATACATCACCGAGGACTATTCGTCGCTGACCAACGACGACAAGGTGAAGGCCAGCAGCTCTCTGCCCGACGTGACCGGTGGTTTCCAGAGCACCCTCACCTGGCGCAACCTCTCCTTCACCACCTTCTTCTCCTATTCCATCGGCGGAAAGATCTATAACAGCGACAAGGTGTCGCTGCTCTCGCAGGGTCCCAGCGGAACGGCCTGGAGCGCCGATATGCTCGACCGCTGGACCGAGAGCAACACCGTGACCGACGTGCCGAGACTGACGACCAACCCCGCCAGTTCGTGGACCAACACCTCCTCTCGGTTTCTCGTAGACCGCAGCTATCTCAAACTGAAGAATATCTCGCTGGGCTATGCCCTGCCGGCACAGTGGGTCAGCCACCTCGGATTGCAGGAGGTAAGCGTCAACGTGACCGCCGAAAACCTCCTTACCTGGACCAAGCAGCAGGGCCTCGACCCCGAACAGACGGTTGACGGCACCACCTACTTCCGCTATCCGTCGATGAAGAGCATCACCGTGGGACTGAACATCAAATTGTAAACAATGACAAAAAAGGACTATCACATGAGACATCATATCGCAACACCACTGCTCCTTCTGGCCCTCGCCGGCACGACACTGTTGTCGTCCTGCGACCTCGAGACCGAGCCCACCACGGCGCTCTCTGCCGACGCCATCTTCAAGACTACCGAGGACGCCGAGAAGGTGCTCAACGGCGCATGGGAAAACCTGCAGGAGACCTATTATACCTATCGGGCACCGGGATGGAGCTCCATGCAGCTCACCTCCGACGCCATGGGCAGCGACGTGGTGGTGAACACCCGCTACGGCTATCGCAACATATACGCCATGACAGCCATCTATGGCAAGACCGACTATGTAGGAAACCTCAGCTGGGAACTGGGCTACCAGACCATCAACAACGCCAACGGCGTGATAGCCAACATCGACAAGGCCACCGGTGCCACGAACGACATCAACCGCATCAAGGGACAGGCCTATGCGCTGCGCGGATATATCTATTCCCACTTCGCTTCGCTCTATAGCTTTGCCATCGACAAGGATTCAAGTGCTGTCTGTGTGCCTATCTATACCGAGCCCACCGATGAGAACACGGCACTCACCGGCAAGCCGGCCGCCAGCGTCAACGAGGTCTACACGCAGGCCCTCTCCGACCTTGAGACCGCCCTCACGCTCATCCCCGCGAACTACAGTCGCACAGCCAAATGGAAGATTGACCGCCAGGTGGTGCTCGGACTCCTGGCACGCACAGCGCTCTATGCCCGACAGTGGCAGAAGGCCAGGGACTACTCCGACCAGCTGCTCGCACTCAACAGCTATCTCATGACACAGAGCGAGTGGGAGAGTGGATTCAACAGCGTGGACAACAAGGAGTGGATATGGGGTCACCCGCAGACTGCCGACCAGTCGAACAACTCCTACCACTTCCATTTTCTCGACACCACCACCGACGGCATCTATTATTTCAGCTTCAACGTAGACCCCTATTTCTATGAGAAGTATGACGACGGCGACTATCGCAAGGCTCAGATCTTCTGGGACCTGCCGCCGGGAAGCAACAAGGCCACGAGCACCGAACTGTATATGCGCAACCGCAAGTTCCGCATCCGCAGCTTCGAGGGCGAAGACGGTGTGGGCGACCTGGTGCTCATGCGTGTGGCCGAGATCTACCTCATCAATGCCGAGGCCCGTGCCCGCCTCAACGACCTGAGCGGTGCGGTGACGCGTCTCAACACCCTGCGCAACGCGCGCGGTGCGGTGAGCGCCTCGGCTTCGGAGACCCAGCAGCAGCTCGTCGACGACATCCTTCTTGAACGCCGCCGAGAGCTGTGGGGCGAAGGGTTCTCGCTGGTAGACATCATCCGCAACCAGCAGTCGGTGGTACGACAGGAGTTCCCCGCCACACCCATCGACTACACCTATACCGATGCCTCCGGCAATACCGTCCATCGCAGCATCGTGCCCCAGGGCCACCGTATCATCAAGCAGCCCGATGGCAGCAGCTTCACGGCCAACAGCAAGTACTATCTCTTCCGCATACCCAACAGCGAGGAGCAGGCCAACAAGAACCTTTACGCGGTGCATCAGCGCCTCGCCATCTACAATTGATGCGCCGCGATGGTCGGACTCAACCGTCCGGCCGTCGCCACATACATGGTGCGGGCAACAGAACGCGCACACTGCTCACATCGTTTTTACCCAATAATTGTAATCGTCTCGCACAGGTCTTCCCGCTCCGACGGGTGACTTGTGCGAGTTTATTTGTGGGGGGAGCAGACTTCAAGACCGTCGGGATGAATGACCATTCACCGACACGCTTCAGTACCACAGTCTGGTACTCGCGGTACCACAGCCTGGTACTAAATGGGGTAGTAGAATAATCGTGGGGCTGCGGTCAAGGTGGCATGCTTTTTCTCGCAGATGTTGCGGAGAGACCGTATGGATGTGATCTCTACTGAGCACGGCTCACAATGAATAAGGTGATGCCTCTTGCTTGCCAAAGAACAAACAAAAAAATCCCGGGACCGTCCTTCATGAAGGATGATCCCGGGATGATTGTATGTGTGGCGCGCCCACCGCAGGGCGGGCACGTATGTGTTGGTTTACTCGCCCTTGATGGCTGCTACGCCGGGAAGCACCTTGCCCTCGATGGCCTCGAGCATGGCACCGCCGCCGGTAGACACGTAAGACACCTTCTCGGCCAGGCCAAACTTGTTGACAGCGGCCACAGAGTCGCCACCGCCCACGAGCGAGAAGGCGCCGTTCTTCTGGGTAGCCTCGGCCACATACTTGGCGATCTCGCCGGTGCCGTGGGCAAAGTTCTCAAACTCGAACACGCCTACTGGACCGTTCCACAGGATGGTCTTCGACTCGAGGATGATCTTCTTCCAGTTCTCGAGGCTCTCCTCGCTGGCGTCCATACCCTCCCATCCGTCGGGGATGTTGAAGATGTCTACTGTCTGACGGTTGCAGTCGTTAGAGAAGGCGTCGCCGGCAACGGTAGCCACAGAGAGCGAGAGGTTCACGCCCTTGGCCTTGGCAGCCTCCATCACCTTGAGTGCCTCGGGCATCAGGTCGTCCTCGTGGAGCGACTCACCGATCTTACCGCCCTGGGCCTTGATGAAGGTATAACCCATGCCGCCGCCGATGATGAGGTTGTCTACCTTGTCGAGCAGGTTCTGGATCACACCGAGCTTAGAGCTTACCTTCGAGCCACCGATGATGGCGGTGAAAGGATGCTGTGCATTCTTCAGCACGTTGTCGATGGCGGTCACCTCTTTCTCCATGAGGTAGCCCAGCATCTTGCTGTCGGCATCGAAGTAGTCGGCGATGACGGCGGTAGAAGCGTGGCGACGGTGAGCGGTACCGAAGGCATCGTTCACATATACGTCGGCATAAGAAGCGAGCTTCTTGGCAAATTCCTTCTGCGACTCCTTCATGGCCTTCTTGGCCTCGTCGAACTCGGGGGTGCCTTTCTCTACACCCACGGGCTTGCCTTCCTCCTCAGGATAGAAGCGGAGGTTCTCGAGCAGCAGGGCCTCACCGGCCTTCAGGGCTGCAGCCTCGGCGTCGGCATTGCCGCAGTCGCTGGCAAACTTCACCTCTACACCCAGACGCTCAGACACCTTGCCCACAATCTGGCTCAGGCTCAGCTTAGGGTTAACCTTGCCCTTAGGCTTGCCCATGTGGCTCATCATGATGACAGCACCACCATCGGCGAGCACCTTCTTCAGGGTAGGCAGGGCACCACGGATACGGGTGTCGTCAGTTACGTTGCCATTCTCATCCAATGGCACATTGAAGTCCACGCGGACAATTGCCTTCTTACCGGCAAAGTTAAATTGATCGATAGTCATTATAACTTATAATTAATAGTTAGAAAAATCTGATTATTTGTTATTGCAAAGGTACTAAAATTATGATTAACGGCACCAAGGGCAAAAGAGTTTTTTGCTTATTTTCACTCAATTGCAATTTGATTGCCATATCGGCGTGACAAATATCTGCCGGGCACCTTGTCAGTCGTCAATGATGCCGGCCTCACGCCACTGTTCGGCTACCATATTGGCGTCGTGCAGGGCCTGGTCGTGGGGCAGGGGGGTGTCAGCGTCAATCTCGTAGTTGTCCATCAGTACCTGGGCCATGTCCTCGGCTGTGAAGTCCTTGCCTTGCACGCTTTTCCAGAGTAGGGCGCAACTCTCGTTCATACTGATGATGTTGCTGAAGTCGATATTCTCTTTGCCTTCAGCCACGATGATGTTCTGGCCGCATATATTACGGAGGTTGAATCCTTTTTTTGCTTTCATAATTGCTGGTGTTTCGTATGATGTTGTTCTTGGGGTGCCGATAGTCATTAGATTAAGTTGCCGGGCTTGCTGGTGTTCTGGCATGTCAGCTAGCAAGGCCCGAGCAGTGGTATCCATACCCTGCGGTAGAAGGCCAGAAGGTATGGGCGTACGGGCAACAGCCGCATCCACAGCCACGAGTAGGCCTTCCATTTACGGCCGTCGGTGCGGTCGAGGGTGTCGCGCCCCTTGCGGTAGAAGCCGATGACAGCCCCCTTGATGTCGGACAGCCTGCAGTGCTCCACGCCGATGTTGCCGTCGCCGCGTAGTGTTATGTCCTCGCCGTCGATGGCCACCACGCGATGGAGCACAAAGTGGGAGGGGAATATCTCAGCCAGCACGGGGTCGTCCACATGTACCTCACGGGCCTTGGTGAGCAGGGCCTTGTCGCGGCTGTCTTCCAGAAACGGGCGCATCGAGAACCCGCGAAGGTTGAGTGTCACCGTATGGCCCTCGTCCATCAGCTGGACAACGGCGGGTAACAGTTGGGCATTGGCAAACTGTACTTCGCGTGGTCTTGGATTCTGGGCAGCTGGCTGCCGTTGGCTGCCGAGGCAGCGGCGCCACAGGCGTCTGAGTAGTCCTATGTTTTGCGGATGGCTTGGTTGCATATCGTGGCGGCTTCTTCGTCGGGCAGGCAGTGCAGGGTGTAGATGCCTGTGGTCTCGACGAGGCGGGTGATGGTGTTGCAGATATAGTTGAAGATGTCACTGTCCCATTTCATGGATGAGCAGGAGGTCAGCATCGAGGCAAAGGCCTCGACGGGGTCGAGCTTCTCGATGGAGTTTTGAGGTGCGCGGTCAATACGGGTGATGGCACCCAGGCGGGCCCTGACATTGCGGTAGCAGGGTGTCTTGCCGCTCCACGGACAGCCGTAAATGTAGGGCTCGCCATCGATAAGGCGCACGATGGGGTTGTCGTCGTTCATGAGGTCGCAGCCGGGCAGGTGGCGCAGCCACATGCTCACGTGGGTCGACTTGCCTGTGCCGCTCTTGGCGATGAAGGCATAGCCGTAGCCGTCTTGTCTGACCAGCGAGGCGTGGAGGAGCAGTGTCTGCCAGCGGCTTGCCGCAAAGGCGAAGACGAGCATCAAGGCGTTGTTGAGGCCGAAGCATCGCATGTTGTAGTTGCCGTTGAGCGCGCACCGGCAGTCGTCGAAGCTCTTGTTGGTCTGGAGCATACAGCAGTCGGCACCGTTGATGTCTTTGATGATATACTGGTAGCCGCCGTCGTCGAGGCAGTCGACGATGGTATCGCCGTTGCCGGTGTCGAAATTGCGTATGCGCTCGCGCTCAGCCTTGGGGCGGGGGCGCAGGTTGTCGTCGACGGTGAGTTGGAAAAGCAGGCTGTCGTCGTCGAAACGGTCTACTGCGAAGGGTGCGAACGAGGGCAGCAGCGACATGCTGTTGCCATGCCCCGACTTGAAGATGATGCGGAGATTGAAGTCGGCGATGCGGAAGAGATGTGTGCGCTGCGTCTCCATGGGTGCGGGGGGCCTTACTTGTCCTCGGTGATGGGCTGGAACCTGAAGTCCTGCTCCTTGAGGTACTTGATATTATAGTTGCCTTTCTCCAGGTAGCGCTTGCGCAGCTTCAGGTATTTCTTCTCGGCCTCCTTGCGGGTCATGGCAAAGGAGGTGATGCAGGTGGCATTGTTGAATCCCTGAGTGCCGAGATAGTCGCGCAGCTGGTAGGAATAGTTCTCGCGGCTGTAGAGAAACTTGGTCTTGCTGTCCACATAGGCCGAGTCGAGCTGCTGTATCTCGGTGAAATAAACGGTAGAGTCGTTGAACGAGGCAGCAAAGCCATACATATAGACCGTGCGGGCCTTGTTTTCGGCGAAGGTACTCAGGCTGGCCAGTACCATGATGGCGCACAAGAGGCGACGTTTCAATTCCATGCTGTTGTCAATCTTATTATTGGGTATGGCTACAAAGTTACAAAAAAAGTGGCGTTATGGCTTGTGTTTTAAGAATTTTAAAACAAATAATCTGTTGGCTGTCCGGCCGTCTGCCGCAACAAAAAGCCGCCCCGGCATCATGTGATGCCGGGGCGGCGAGTGGGTGGGGCAGCATGCCGTTGGCTGAGCCGCCCCGATGTTGTATGTGTGTTAACTCTCTTGGCGACCCTTTATTCTCCGCCTACCTTGATGGCTTTGTAGTCGGTCTTGCCCGAGGGCCAGATGCCGGTGATGAAGAGCACGGGCGTCTTGCTCATAGAGGCGGCCTTCACAGCCTCCTGCAGGTCGGAGATGGCCTTCATGGGCACGTCGTTGGCGGTGAGGATGATGAATCCGTCGCTAATGCCACCATTCTTGAAGGCACCGCTCTTGACATCCTTCACCTGCAGGCCGTAGCTGATGCCCAGCTGCTTCTTGAGGCTCTCGTCCACGGGGAGCACCTTGGCACCGAGCACGTCGAGGTCGGCGGTCTTCATGACCTTGGTGTTGCCCTGCTGGTTTTTCATCGTCACGGTCTTGCTCATCTTCTTCTTGTTGCGCAGCCAGGTGATGGTGGCCTTGTCGCCGGGACGCTTGCCGTTGATGGCCTCTTGCAGCTCAGCCATCTTGCTCACGTTCTTGCCGTCGATGCTGATGATGACATCGCCCTTCACCAGTCCGGCCTCCGAGGCAGCACTGTTGTCGGTGATCTCATCGACATATACGCCGTCGTTGGTTCCCAGGTCGGGCACTTCCTTGTTGTCGTTCTTCTGGTTGTTGATATAGTTGAGCACGTCGGTACCCTTGATGCCCAGGTAGGCGCGCTGCACGGTGCCATACTCCTTGAGGTCGGCCACCACCTTGTTCATGATGGCGGTGGGGATGGCAAAGCCGTAGCCGGCGTATGAGCCAGTCTCAGAGTAGAGCATGGCGTTGATGCCGATGAGCTCACCCTTGGTGTTGACGAGGGCGCCGCCTGAGTTGCCGCGGTTGATGGCTGCGTCGGTCTGGATGAAGCTCTCCACACCGTTCTGCCCCAGCGTGCGGGCCTTGGCACTCACGATACCGGCCGTCACGGTGTTGTTCAGGCCGAAGGGATTGCCCACGGCAATGACCCATTCGCCCACACGAATCTTGTCGGAGTCGCCGATGGGCAACGTCGGCAGGTTCTTGCCGTCAACCTTGATGAGGGCGAGGTCGGTGGTGGGGTCGGTGCCGATGATGCGTGCGTTGAACTCGCGGTTGTCTTCGAGGGTGACTGTCAGTTCGTCAGCCCCGTTCACCACGTGGTTGTTGGTCACGATATATCCGTCTGAGCTGATGAGCACACCCGATCCGGTGGCCTCCTGCTTGGGGGTGCGCACTTGGCGTTTCTGCGTGCCGCCGCGGCCTTGGTTCGGGTTGCCGAAGAAGCCGAAGGGATCGCTGAAGAAATCGGAGAACGGATCGCTCTGCACCTCTACGGTCTGGGTCTTGGAATTCTTGACATACTTGATGTGAACCACGGCAGGCAACGCCTTCTCCGAGGCATAGGTCAGGTCGACAGGCTGTCCCGACTGGGCAACCTCGTGGGTCTCGGCATTTACTTTGATAAAGGAGCCTGCAGAGAAAGCCATTGCAACGATGCAAAGCCCTGCAAGCAGATAGCTGGAATATTTTCTCATACTCGTTATGTTTTTAATTTTACTTTTTTGTTGTTTCTTCTGTATGTCTGAGGGTGACGGTGACATGGCGTTTGTCGCTGTCCGAGAAGCACCGCTGCCTGCTCAAGTCGGTTGCAAATATAGGCGCAAAAATTGTTATAGTGACATTTTGTCGGCTTAGTTTATCCCAATTTAACACTTTGATTTTAACAGTTAACGGCTCTTAAGCAGAATAGCTTTTTATTTTACATTCATTTAAAAACGTGGAAAAAATGGAAATGGAAACGGCTATTTCGATTTTATTTATTACTTTTGCAACAGTAAGGCAGTGCCCCGGCTTTGTCGCTGGCACACGCGGTGTGCGAGAGGAAAGTCCGGGCAGCATAAGACGCTCCACTTCTGAAAATGGAAGCTATTGGTGACAGTAGGTGTAGGTAGAAGAGAATGACCGCCACGACATTGTTGTGGTAAGGGTGAGAAGGTGGTGTAAGAGACCACCGGGCGGCGGGTGATCGTCGTGCCGTACCGTCTGGAGGCTGCAAGTTCATGTAAACCATCGTCATGTCAGGGTCGTCTGCCCGATGTGCTCAAGAAGTGCAACGATGGAGGGTAGAACGCTTGAGTTGCAGGGCGACTTGCAACCTAGATAAATGACGAAGCTCCTCCTCAATAAGGGGGATACAGAACCCGGCTTATCAGGGCAGTGCCTTACATTTTTTTTCTTGTGTTCCTATAATAATCTGCTAATTATCAAGTTATGTCATTATGAAAGATCTACAACCCAATATCTTGGCCGACTATGAACACCGCATCACGCTGGCCATCGAGCGCCATCACGATGAGGCCGGCTTTCCGCAGATGGAGAGTTTCCGCATCGACCGCTCCATGCTGGACGATTACCTATTCGACTATCAGGCTCTGCTCGACAGCGAAGGCTCGCAGCGTTCCCAGCTGACGTTATACGGCATCATCGCGTTGGTGCCCGTCATCATCCTCAGTGCGTTTCCCGAGAACCAACTGCCGTGGGGCAGCTTCTCGTTGCTGGTGGGGGTTGGCATGGGTGTGGTCCTTGCGCTGGTATTGAAGGGCATCTGGACGATGATCAGGCAGTCGAGGCTCAGAAGCCTGCGTGCCGCGCGTCAGGATGTTGCTGCCTACTGCGACGCTGTCAGTCAATTTGTCAACCCATAAATCCTAACGCGTATGAATAAAATTGAACTCCCCGATTTTATGAAATACAAAGACAAGTTCAGCGGTTCTGAATTTGTCGAGAAGATTTCACGTATTGCCAAGCGCGCCGGTTCCAAGTTTGTGTATGCTGCGCTCATCTTGTATTACACGCTTGAGAGCGACAAGGTGTCGATCAAAGAAAAGGCTATTATCATCGGTGCCTTGGGCTATCTCATCAGTCCGCTGGATGTGATGCCCGATGCCATTCCCATCGCGGGACTCAGCGACGACCTCGCCGTGCTTCTCTACGTGCTCCATAAGGTGTGGGGTGAGGTGTCGGAGGATGTCAAGGCCAAGGCCCACGCCAAACTAAGCAAGTGGTTTGACGAGGATGAGATCAAAGAGGCGGACCATATCTTTGAGAAAGAAGAATGAGGAGAATAGGTAAGGTAGGTGTGATAGGTAAGGTAGGTGTGGTAGGTCGTTAGTATTCACTTACTACACCTACCTCACTTACCACACCTACTACACCTACTTCTACCTCTACTTCTATCTGCCGCTCCTCCCCCTCAGCATTCTTCACTCTTCCAGGCAGGCATCGAGGGCGGCCTCGATCTCGGTGCGATTGAGGTTCTGACCGATGAAGACAATTTTCTGCATCCGGTCACCGTAGTTGTCATCCCAGTCTTTGCGCAGACTGGCGTTCTGCTCCATAAATTCCTTGAGCTCTTCCTCGGGCATCGTGGCGAACCACTGTCCGGCATTGGTGATGTTGAACTGCTTGCCGGCCTGCTCGAAGAGATAGCAGGTTTCGGGCTCGTCCTTAAAATAGCACATACCCTTGGCACGCACTACGCCACGTGGCCACTTGGTCGACACAAACTCATCGAAACGACCGAGGTTCATGGCTGGGCGGCGATAGTAGACAAAAGTCTGGATACCATACTCTAACGCCTCTCCCTGCCCATGGTGATGGTGGTGTACGTGGTGATGGTCATCCTCCTCATGGTCATGATGGTGGCCTTCGTGGTCATGATGATCCTCGTCATGGTCATGATGGTGTTCATGCTCATGCTCTTCTTCTTGTTCCTCCTCGTCATGGTCATGCTCCTCCATGGCCTGCACCCAGCGTGGCGACCGAGCCACTTCCTCAAAGTCGAAGGTGTTGGTATTGAGCAATTTGTCGAGGTCTACGTTGCCGTAGTCGCACTCCCTTATCTCAGCCTTGGGTTGTATCTCACGGATGATGCCCTTGAGGTGGGCCAACTCATCGGCACTCACCTCAGAGGCCTTGTTCAGAAGGATGATATTGCAGAACTCGATCTGCTGGATCACCAGGCTCGCCAAGTCTTCCTCGCCCATCTCCCTCTTCTTCAGTTCTTCGCCGAGTCCGAACTCGTCGCGCATACGCAATGCGTCCACCACGGTGACGATGGCGTCGAGGCGTGCCGCACCGTTCTGCATGGCTTCGGGGGCGATGAGCTGCGGGTAGGTGCTGATGGTCTGGGCAATAGGTGCGGGCTCGCAGATGCCGCTGGCCTCGATGACGATATAATCGAAGCGATTCATGTTGATGATATCGTTGAGCTGGTTCACCAGGTCCATCTTGAGCGTGCAGCAGATGCAGCCGTTTTGCAGGGCCACCAGGCTGTCGTCCCCCTGATTGACGATTCCGCCTTGCTGGATGAGGCTCGCATCGATATTCACTTCACCGATGTCGTTGACGATGACGGCAAACTTGATGCCTTTCTCATTGGCCAATATCCTGTTGAGCAGGGTCGTCTTGCCGCTCCCCAGGTATCCAGTGAGCAGCAGTACAGGTGTTTCTTTCTTTTCCATGTCTTATATTCTGTTACTATTGATGGTTCTGCACTCTTCGATGCAAAAGTAGTGCCAAAGTGAGCTTGTCGTTATGCTTTTGTTTTTATTTATCTAAAATCTGCAATCGCCGTCCTCTGTTCACGGTTGATGCTGTCTATATATGTCTTCAGCACGCGGCTCCACACCTGGTATCCCTTTTCGGTGAGGTGCAGGCCGTCGGTAGTATATGCCCGTTTGAGCACATGGGTGCCCTTGGTCACCATGTGGGGGAAGATGTCGATATAGGTCAGTCCCTTTGTCTGGCAATAGTCGCCCAGCAGGCTGTTGATGGCCGGCACCTTGGACGTGCATCCGCGCAGTGTCTTCCAGCGATTGGTCGACTCGTTGATGGGCAGGATGCTCTGTACATATACCTGCACGTCTTTGTCGGCCAGCCTGATGGCCTCGATGAGCCTTTTTACATGAATGAACACCTCTTCTGCCGTTAGTCCGTGACTCAGGTCATTGATGCCGCACATCAGTACAATAGCCTTGGGGTGTTGCGGCACAAACTGGTGCAGTCTGAGGGTCATGCCTTGAGAGTCGTCGCCGATGATACCGTAGTTCAGCACATTGTCGGCGCCGAGTCTGCTGTTCCAGTCTTTGCCGTTCTCGGTGAGGCTGTTGCCTAGCATGACAATCTTGCTAGAGTCAGCCATCTGCTGTTGTTCTAACTCGAAGACCCGTTGTAGATAGTGGGCCGTTGGCTTGAAGTCAGACTGCTGTCCTTGTGCCCTGATGCTCATACATAGAAGGATAAAGAGAGAAAGGATAATATAGAGTCGTCTCATGAGTTTTGTTTTTTCATTGGGTCTTCAGAACTGGAAATAGATAAACGGTTGTATCTCGCTGCTCTTGATCTGAATGACGATGAAGATGATGACCGTGAGAACCAATACATTGAGCACCATCCCCCCTCGCTTCAGCGCACAGACCGACAGGCTACAGATACGGTCAGGCACGAAATGGCTCACGAACCCGAAGGCCACGAGCAGCAGGATATATCGGTAGGAGGCCAGCACGTCGCCGATAAGCTCCGGATGGAAATGGGTGACGATCTGCGACAGCATCACACCACATCCCTCCCAGGTCTGCATCCGGAAGATCATAAAGAGGAACGCCACGGCCTGGAACGTGAGGAAGGCGGCCACCACGCGTTTCCATCCTGTTGACTGGTAATGCTTGTCGTGGTGAAGGATGTTCTGCCGCAAAAACTTATGCGCCGCCAGCAGCAGTCCGTGGATGCCTCCCCAGACCACAAAGTTCCAGCTGGCTCCGTGCCATAGTCCGCAGAGCAGCATCGACCCCAACAAGTTGACGTAGGTCATCACCTTGCCCCGGCGGTTGCCACCCATCGAGATATATACATAGTCGCGGATCCACGACGACAGCGAGATATGCCAGCGGTGCCAGAAGTCGGTCATGCTCTGAGCCTTGAAGGGTGCGTTGAAGTTGTCGGGGAAATGAAAACCCAGCAATAGGGCGATGCCGATGGCCATGTCGCTGTAGCCGCTGAAGTCGCAGTAGATCTGCAGACTGTAGCTGTAGAGCCCGAGCAGATTCTCGAAACCCGAGTAGAGCGAGGGGTTGTCGAAGATGCGGTCTACGAAGTTGAGGCTGATGTAGTCGCTGATGACAGCTTTCTTGAACAGTCCGATGGCAATCATGAACACACCGCGCGCCACCATCGTCTCGCTCACCTCCAGCCTGCGTCGGATCTGCGGGGCGAAGTCGCGTGCCCTGACGATGGGGCCGGCTACGAGCTGCGGGAAGAACGACACGTAGAAGGCATAGTCGAGCAGGCTGTCGAGCGGCTTCAGCCGGTCACGGTAGACGTCGATGGTGTAGCTCAGGCTCTGGAACGTAAAGAAGCTGATGCCCACAGGCAGGAAGATGTCCCAGGGCTGGAAGTTGTTGCCGATGATCTGGCTCACCATGCCCGCAAAGAAGTTGGTGTATTTGAAATAGGCCAGAAACCCCATGTCGATGAGTATGCTCAGCATGAGCAACAGCCGTTGCAGCCTACGGTTGTCACGGTGCCGGTCGATGCCGCGGGCCAGCAGAAAGTCGGTGGTCGTGACCAGCCCCAGCAACAGGAAGTAGAACCCGCTGCTCTTATAATAGAAGTAATAGGAGAAGAGTGTGACAAAGAGGATGCGCGCCGTGTCTCTGTTGCGCAGCAGATAATACACCGTGCTGAAGGCGACAAACAGAAACAGAAAGAGGCCGCTGTTGAAGATGACCGGATTCTGCGGACTGTAAGATAATTCGTTGAGGAGATGCTGAACCAGAGTATTCACGTTGCTCGTTTATTTAATGATTCCCGCCTGTTGCTTGCGTCGATAGTTCTCCATGCCCACCTCAATCGACTTGCAGAACTGGCGGGCCAGTTGCTTGCCGCCGTCGTAGTTGATGTGGGTATAGTCTTTGTTGGCCCATTTCTTGTCTACATACCTGCGCACGGAGTTCTTGCCTCCCATGGCCTCGAACATACTGTAGAACGCCACCTGCTCTTGGGCGGCCAGTTGCTGTTGGTAGGAGATGAGCACGGGTATGACCTTCATGGTGTGTATGCCGTCGGCGGTGCGTTGGTCGCGGTCGGTCACGCTCATGATGAGGATGGCGGCCTGGGGGTAGGCCTTGCGCAGCTTGGCCACCACGGCCTTCATCTTGGTGAGATAATGCTTCACAAACTGCGTGTCTTTGTCGTCGGTGGCCACATTCAGGCCATAGTGCAGGATGATGAGGTCGTATGGCCGCAGGCGTGCAAAGGCGGCCAGCCGCTCGTCGGACAGCGATGCCAGCGTATAGCCCGAGATGCCGCGCATGCCCAGGTTGTCGACGATGACGCCCCTGTCTGACTCGAAGGCGGCACCGAAAAAGAGACTGCCGGCACCGGCCTGCCTCACCTCGAAGACCGCGGCATGTGCCGGCCGGCTGATGCTCACCATGCGCAAGCCACTGCCCGTGGGCTGCAGGGGCTGCAGGGGCTCGCCGTTTACGGCTCCCGACACCTGCGTGGTGCCCTGCCGGTCTTCGTAGAAGAACATCGAGTTTTGCCAGGTGCGCGTGCCTGGGCGGAAGGTCGTGGCAGTAGACGTCAGGCTGGCTCCCGCTGCCGCCGTGTAGTATTTCTGGTTGATGCCGAGGTCGGCACTGACATAGGGATGCTTGGTGACGCTCGACTCGGTGAAGCCCTTCGACACCACGGCGATGGTGGGTCGGCTGCCGTTGGTGCCCTTGGTGCAGTCGATCCAGCCGATGCCCCGCCCGCCGTATTTCTCTTGCAGCATCTCTCGTATGTCGGCCGTGAGGATGTCGGCCTCGATAAACGAGTCGCCATAGTAGGCGATGCGCACGGGGCGGCGGAGCCTCGTGGCCCTAGAGAGCATCTGGTAGAAATGGTTCATGCCTCCGGCCGAGTCATGTGCGTAATCGTCAATCATCACTGTGCCTTTGGGTCGGTACTCCTTGTAGCCCTTGGCCTTGGAGGCCGATACGGCAGGCAACGGCACGGGCTTGGGCAGCGGCACGATGGCCTCGGCTGTGTCGGGCTCGGGCAGGAGGTCAGAGAGCAGTGCCACCTTCCGCAATGGCGTGTTGCCGATGTGGAGCGTGGGTAACTGGTACATCAGCAGCAGAATAGCCAAGATGATGCCCGAAAGGGTGAATGCCTTTAACCGATTGTCCATGAATAAGTATGCCTGTGGCGTTGTAGAGTAATGAATATGGGTGCAAATGTACGCAATTTTTTGTTTGGTCACCATAAATAGTGCATAAATTTGTGAAGGGTTTTCTCTCCCGGCGGGTGTAGTGGGCATACATTTACATTCTCGTCATGCTTCTTTTCTTTAGTCAGACCCGAAGAAACAACAAGACATCACTATGTGATGAAAACCAGCCGTCCCTCATTCCTCGTAAAGGACTGAGGGACGGCTGGTTTTGGTATCGGCTCGGGGCTGTTTGTCAGAGGTTGTCGTCTGTGAGCAGTCGTCTTGCTCCGCTTCCTTCCAATACGCGCATCTGCTGGATGGCGATTTGGTTTAGTTTCATCAGGCGTTCGCCCTGCGCGATGCCCTCGTCGATGAGCACGGCATTGATGTTCTCCATGTTCGACAGGCAAATCAGTTCGTTGATGGTGGCATAGTCGCGTATGTTGCCTTTCTGCGAGGGATTTGCCTCGCGCCATTGTCTGGCGGTAATGCCAAACATGGCCACGTTCAACACATCGGCCTCCTCGGCATAGATGATGCTTGCCTGCGCGGGTGTCACTTCGGCGGGTATCAGATGCTGTTTGATAGCGTCGGTGTGGATGCGATAGTTGATCTTCGACAACTCTCGCTTCGCCGACCAGTCTGTCTGCTTCTGCTCATCAGTTTTGAGGCGTTGGAATTCCTTTACCAAGTAGAGACGAAATTCGACTGAAATCCAAGAAGCAAATTCGAAGGCGATGTCCGAACAGGCGTATGTACCACCGTAGCGTCCCGGCTGCGACACAATGCCGATGGCTCGGGTAGCCTCTATCCAACGAGTGGGTGAGAGGGTGAAAGCATTTAGCCCGGCAGATGTTCTAAACCCATCGAATTCGAGGGGGTTAAAATTCGGGTTGTAAAGTGTTTCCCAAATCCCTAGAAACTCGATAGTGTTACGGTTACGCATCCAGTTGGCGATCACTCCGTTTGGGTCTGTTTCGTTCTTTTGCTTGGCAATGTCGGTGATGCTGATAAAATCCATGCCGTTTTTCCGCATCGTCTTAATGATTGCCGACTTCACTTTTATAGTGGGTTCTATTAATTACCACCGAAACATAATAATAATATCATGGGTTACGTTTTGCCATCTTTCGGACTCTCTTCGGTTCAAATTGCAAGTTCGCTTAGTCGTTATGCCCGCATAACTCCTTCG
>JBHAFS010000044.1:0-20229 GCA_041856205.1 Prevotella sp. | reverse complement strand
CGTCCGGCATCGGGCCGGATGACACCAACAAGCATAAAGCATATTAAACACTCATATATAATGAAAGATCTAAAGAGAAACATTGCCATCGTATGCGGTGGCGACTCCTCAGAGCACGATGTGTCGCTGCGCTCTGCACAGGGCTTGTATTCCTTCTTCGACAAAGAACGTTACAATGTGTATGTCGTCGACGTCAAGGGCCAGGACTGGCACGTGAACTTCGAAGACGGCGACACGGCACGCATCGACCGCAACGACTTCTCGTTCATCGACAAGACGGGCAAGGCTGTGGTCTTCGACTATGCCTATATTACCATACACGGCACACCGGGCGAGAACGGCATCATGCAGGGATATTTCGACCTCATCCACATGCCCTACTCCACCAGCGGCGTGCTCGTCGAGGCCATGACTTTCGACAAGTATGTGCTCAACAACTACCTGCGCGCCTTCGGCGTGAACGTAGCCGACAGCATCCTGCTGCGCCGCGAGGACGACTACGATGAGAAGGCCATCGAGAAGCGGCTGGGCATGCCGGTGTTTGTCAAGCCCGCTGCCGACGGCTCGAGCTTCGGCGTGTCGAAGGTGAAGAATGCCGACCAGCTGGCTCCCGCCCTGCGCGTGGCCTTCATGGAGAGCGACGAGGTGATGGTGGAGCAGTATATGGAAGGCACCGAGATCTCGATCGGATGCTACAAGACGCACGACAAGGCGGTGGTGCTGCCTGCCACCGAGGTGGTGACCAGCAACGAGTTCTTCGACTATGATGCGAAGTACAACGGCCAGGTGCAGGAGATCACCCCCGCACGCCTCTCTGAGGAGACGGCACGCAAGGTGGCCGAGGAGACCAGCCGCATCTACGACATCCTCCACTGCAACGGCATCATCCGCATCGACTATATCATCACCAAGGATGCCGAGGGACACGACGTTGTGAACATGCTCGAGGTGAACACCACGCCGGGCATGACCGCCACGAGCTTCATTCCCCAGCAGGTGAAGGCAGCAGGCCTGGACATCAAGGATGTGCTGACCGACATCGTCGAAAACCAGTTTTGAGGCTGCGCGGCGAACCTTTGCATGGAATAGCCATTGATAACCTCAACCCATTGACGAGGATGTACCGTTATCGGTGCATCCTCGTTTAATTTGGCACAAAGAAACTATACCAACAACCCGACAAGCCAGCCCACCAACAGCAGCAGACCCTGACAGCCATTTCGGCTGCCAGGGTCTGCCTGGATGACCATGCTTTCTGATTAGAAAACGAACTGAAGGCGGGCCTGTACCTGATGGAAGTTCTTGTCGTAGGGCAAGAAATCCTTGGAGAGCCTGTGGTAGGTATAGTCGAGCATGACCTGTGCAAAACGGTTGAAGCTGTAGTTCAGACCTACCGTGTAGGAACGTACAGCACCACCGCCCACGCTGGATGAGGCGTATGGCCAGTCCTCCATGTAGCCGTTGGGGTAGTATTGGTTGCGGCCGGCAGAGAAATACTCGCCCTCTACAACGTCGTTCAGGCCAGTGTAGTTGAACCGTGCCACCACTTCCAGCGAGCGGCCGCCCATACCCTTGAGTACGCCCTCCTGCTTGTCGTAGCTGTAGGGATTGCCGAAGATGAGATAGCCTGCCTCGACATATCCCCCGTGGAAGTTGTTGCTGCGCAACGGATTGGCAGCCTCCCAGGCATCGAGGGTGCCCCAGGTGTCGATATTGTTGTTGGAGGCATCAAAGATAGTCTTCGAGTCACGCTTCTTGGTCACATGCTTATAGAGATATTCACCACGAGCAAAGAATTTCCGATTGTGGTATAGTACTTCAGCTCCAGCATCGACAACGTTCTCGGCCCAGGGCAACGAGCACGATACAAACTGTTCATCCTCGTCGACAAAGGTCTCGAGGGTCTGTGCCAAGTGCAGGTTCTTCTTCAGCACATTGTTCTCGGCCACGCCGCCACCCACATGCTGGTAACGGATGTTGGCACCCACGTGCAACGTCTGGCTCTCGTCGGCGATGGGTCTATAGAGGTAACGGCCGGAGAGCACCAGGCCGTTGAAGCCGGCCTCCACCTTATTATACTGGTTCTCGGTGAACACACCCTGGTAGGCCATGAACTTGTCATTGGTGTATTTGTAGGTGACACCCAGTTCACGTCCCTCACCCAGAGCGTTGGCCACCCCCGGACGCGAGATGAAGTGGTAGCTTCCCAGCGAGGTGTTGCGGGCCATTGTTCCGGCAGGGTCGTTGTAGTAGCCGCCCTTGAAAGCGTGACGTCCACCGTCCTTGGCCTCCTTGGAGTATTGCAGAAAGATGTTCTTCTGGCTGAACTGCCCACCTCCGAAACCGAAGTCGGCGTAGAAGTACCAGTCCTTGTAGGTCAAGGACGTGCGGATGCGTGCGTCGGTGATCGAGGCACCGCTCTGCATCGGCGTGAAGTCGCTGTGATAGTAAGCAGCGTCAGCCATGAAGCGCGCGCCAACGGTAAAGTGAAGGTCTTCGCTCTCCTTGTCGATTGTTACTGTTGGTTTGGAATCGAAGTCCTGAGCTGTTGCCCCTAGGGTGCAAAGTGCCAATACGGGCATTAAAATATATTTTTTCATTAGACTTACTTTTTTAAATATACTATTATCACTTTTATATACATATTGCTTTAGTAACCCAGAGCGTTGAGTACATCATTGGCATTAGGAACAGCAGACGGTGCCTGAGCGTTGTCGTAGGTCTGTCCGGGATGGAATGGGTTGACGAGCTTGGAATTGCAACGGAATCCGTTTTCTATCATATACTTGATGGATATCTCCGAACGGTTGGTGAAGAAACCGTCCATATACACCGGATGGGTGCTCTTGTCTGAGAATGTGGTGTAGGGAGTGGCCGGTACGGTGACATTCAGCAGGTCGTCGAACTCGGTGGGATTCTCCCCCCAGAAGTTGACGAAGTAGCCCATATACTTCTTCATCTGTGCATCAGAGTCGAAAGAGTATGGATGGTTGAGCATACCCGACTTGCGAATCATATAGGCCTGCCAGGGCTTGTTCATCTCAGGATAGTTGTTGGGTGCACCAGAGATAGCCGGGCCAATAATGTGGGCACCGTTGTCCTGGGCATACTTGATGAAGTCGGCATAGCCGGTAGGCGTGTCATAGGCCAGGTCGGTGGCATAGGCGGGTTTGCTGATCCAGAGGAGGTAGCACATGGGAATCTTACCCTGGAAAACACCGTATGCACGGTGTAGGGCATCGAACGAGAAGGTCTGGAGGATGACTTTGCCGTTGGTATTACCCACGTTCACCTTACCCGACTTGTAGAATGGTGCGTTCTCGGCCTCAGGAGCGGTGATGATGTTCCAGCCCCATTCAGCCAGGATGTTGTAGACCCGAATCTCAATATCCTTGGGATTGAGCCACGACTCCTTGAACTCGGGGTAGATACCCGGACGGTTACCATTGTCCTTCTCGTCGGCCACATAGGCTGTCGAGCCGTTCTTATCACCGAAGCTGTACTCCACGAAGTCCATGTACTTTGCTGCCTTGGAACCCTTCACCGACTGGTCGTCAATCTTCACGGCAGGCTTGGCGGCAGAGTAGATTTCGGCAAGCGTCATATTCTTGTACTCGTCCTTGATCTTGTAGGTCAGCACCCTGCGTCCGGAGGCGTCGCGGTTGAGTTTCTTGCCCATGGCATAGTTGATTTGGTCCTGAAGGGCCGAAACATACAAACCGTCAGCATACTGGATGGAGGGCACACCACCCTTATACACAACCTTACCGTTGTTCTTGGCAGCGAAAGAGGCACGGGCCTGCTCAGGCGTAGCATCGTTGAACCATTTACCAGCATCGAGCATCAAAAGCTCCGCATAGTAGTAAGATAAGGTATAGTTGGAACGGAAGTCTTTGATATCACGCTCATACTGCGCACTGATGTCATCCTCAGTAAAGTGCTGACTCCCGTCAGCGTTGCGGAAACTCCGGTAAAAATCTTTGCGGATGGCAGGCACCTCGTCAGAGAATACGTCCTCGATGTTGGTGGTGCGCTTCAGGTTCTCGTCGTGGTTGGCCAGAATCACGCCGTCCTTGGTGGCCTGAAGGTCGCTCTCCAGATAATCGGCACCCATGTTGCGTGCCCAGCGCCAAGCAGCCTCGGTCTCCTCAGGAGCCCAGAATGTGGAGCCACGGTGTGCGATACATGCATACAGGGGGACATAATCTCTCACCTTGGCCATCTCAGGAGAAATCTGCTGGACAACAATTCTCTTAGCATCGGTGTTTTCATTTGTAAACTCCTGTTCGTCCGAACAAGAAGTAATGACTGATAAGGCAGCTATGCCCACAAGCCCTACTTGAAAAAAAATCTTCATCATTGTTGTAAGTTTAGATAGGTTTGTACTGTTACTGTGATTCTCTTTTTTATAATTTATTTCTCTTTGTTGACAAGGTATTGTTCTTCTTTGTAGGTCAGTGCCATGAAGACTATGGACAGCAGGCATGCCACGATGAGCAGTACAAAGGTCCAGTTCCAGCCTGCGCTCTCGGCTACATAGCCGATGACAATGTTGGCCAGAAGTGCTGTTCCGAGAACATACCCCATGAATCCGGTGAGGCCCGCAGCCGTACCGGCGGCATTCTTGGGAGCCAGGTCAAGCGCCTGCACGCCAATGAGCATCACTGGGCCGTAGATGAAGAACCCGATGGCAATGAGACACATCAGCACAACATTGATGTTGTCGAGGAATTGCCAGTATATGAAGATGAACACAGCCACCACCAGCATGAACAGGATGGTGGGTAGCGCACGGCGCCCGTGAAACACCTTGTCACTCAGCCAGCCGCATATCAGCGTGCCAGGAATGGCGGCCATTTCATAGGCAAAGTAGGCCCAGCCTGCATTCTTAATATCGATGCCACGCTCGGTCAAGATGGTGGGTGCCCAGTCGAGACAGCCGTAACGCACCATATAAACGAAGGCGTTGGCAAAGGCGATGTACCAGAGGAAACGGTTGTTGAGCACAGTCTTGAAGATCTCGGTCGTGGTCAGCACCTCCTCTGACTTTTCGGAATAGGTCTTCGCATAGTCATTGCGCCACTTCTCTATCGAAGGCAGGCCGCACGACTGTGGGGTGTCACGGATGAGCAAGTAGGCCAGCAAGGCAATGAAGACGGCAATGCAAGCCGGGAAGAGATAGGTGCCGATGAGAAAATAACGAGTGGAGTCGGTGCCGTAGAACCACCTGCCAAACCACAGGGCGCCATAGACGGCCACAGGACCGACGAGGGCACCACCTACGTTGTGGGCGCAGTTCCACACCGACATCCACGTGCCGCGCTCCTTGATCGAGAACCAATGGGTCATCACACGACCGCACGGAGGCCAACCCATGCCGTTGAACCAGCCTACTAGAAAGTTGAGAGCGGCCATCATGACAATGGCCCATGACTTATGCTCGGCGCCAATCCACTGCACCGGAACAATCATGAACATCATTGACAGGGCAGCAAGCACGAGGCCAACAGGCAGGAAACGCTGAGCATTACTGCGATCGGACACACTGGCCATGATAAATTTGGAGAAACCATATGCAATTGCGTTCATCGAGAGGACGACACCCAGTTCGCCTTTCTCGAAACCAAACGGAGCAAGCATGGGGATAGCCATCGAGAAGTTCTTGCGCACGATATAGAATCCTGCGTATCCGATGAAGATTCCCAAGAATACTTGTAGGCGCATGCTCCTGTACTTTGCGTCTACGTCTTGACCCGACAATTCAGGTTTAAAAGCCGGAGGAGCTAAAAAATTCCACATATTACGTCGTTTGTTAATAGTTATAAAGTTGATGTTATAGATTTCTTGTTGTATGCTTTGGTCTTATGTCGGCAAGTTATATGAAGCGGCGTTTTCGCCCCACCACATCGCACCTGGGCAAAGATGAGAACTGTTCCTTATTATTTGTTTAGTCATGCCATCATGAACAGGTTAGCACAATAGTTTCGTAAAATAAATTATTATATTTCTTTTTGCTTTTATTTCGTAAGATAGAAGTTAGCACACAAAGATATATCATTATCTAAAAAAAGCACAACGTTCATTTCCAATTTTAGTATATTTTAACACAATATATCCATTGGCAACTAATTTCGAGCTCGACATCATAGACACAAGCCACAATCCAACAGTTCTTCTAACACTTGCACAAGAACCAGCAGCTTTCGCTATGAAAAACAATCCGCAACACACCTCACACAAGGCATACAAAACGAAAGAATCTATCACACAATCATGCGATTGAATTGATTGTTAATATTCTGTTAAACCACAATCTTTTTGTTGAAATATCAAACGAAAGCCCTACTTTTGTAAAAAGAAATTAAATGATTGTTGATGAACTGAACTTCCAACCATGACAAAAGAAGAAAGGCACAATGTTATATTAGAACAACTGCAAAAACGTACTCCTATCTTGGTTTCAAGTTTGGCAGAGATGCTTGAGGTATCATCTGTAACCATCAGAAAAGACCTCACCGAGCTTGAAAACGACGGCAAGTTGTATCGGAGCCACGGCAAAGCCATTGCAATCAATCCGTTTACCATCAACAGATCAGTAAACGAGAAAGAAAAAATAGCACCCGAGGAGAAGCACGCCATCGGACAGGAGGCTTCGAAGCTCATCGAACCACACGATTCCATCATCCTGGCTTCAGGAACCACCATCCAAGCCTTCGCCAGATGCCTCAATCCCTCAGCACACCTGACCGTGGTGTCGGCATCACTCCAGGCATCACTCTCACTCATCAAGAACGAAAACATAGAGATCATACAACTCGGCGGCGTGCTCAGGCACAGCAGCCAGTCGGTGGTCGGCGACTACAGCGAACAATTGTTCGGAGACTGCTCCTCGAGCAAGCTCTTCCTGGGCGTTGACGGTATCGACCTGGAATTCGGTATCACAACGACAGATATGCGGGAAGCCCATCTGAACAAGAGGATGATTCAGGCCGCCCAGAAAACATACGTACTTGCCGACTCGTCCAAATTCGGACGGAGAGGATTTGCGAAGATCGCCAGCATCGAGGAAATCGATGCCATTGTAACCGACTCCAACATCAAGCTCACCGACATACAAAGGCTCGACGAACTTGGCATCAAGGTCATCATCGCACAGGTCAAGTCCAACCACTCGCCGTCACCTATGGTGACCGAATAAAACCATCCCCATTCAGGTATAACATCATTTAAAAAAAACAGGTATGAAAACCCCGACCGAGTTTGACGACATCCGTCCGTTCGACCCTGAGGAACTCCCCGCAGTCTATGAGCGGCTCATCGCCAACAAGCAATTCCAAGCTGTTGTAAACTTCCTCTATCCCGACACGCCCATGGTGGCCATCGCGGACCGCATGAGGCAGTGCAAGACCAACATGGAGTTTCAGAAGACATTCTGTTACACATTCCTCAACGACCTTGTCAAGACCAGGAGCAAAGGGTGCGAGATGGACTTCTCGGCGCTCGACGCCTCGAAATGCTACACATTCATGAGCAACCACCGAGACATCGTGCTCGACGCAGCCCTCCTCGACAAACTGCTCATCGACGCCAAGTTCACCACCACCTGCGAGATTGCCATCGGCGACAACCTCCTGTCCATCCCATGGGTGCTCGACATTGTCAGGGTGAACAAGAGTTTCATCGTCAAGCGCGGACTCATGGCCCGTGAGCAACTGGAGTCGAGCACCAAGCTCTCGAAATATATGCACTATGCCATCACCGAGAAAAGAGAAAATCTCTGGATCGCACAGCGCGAGGGACGTGCCAAAGACTCTGATGACCGCACCCAGAAAGCTGTGCTCAAGATGCTGTCGCTCGCCGGAGAAGGAACGGTGGCAGAGCGGCTGCTACAACTGCACATCGTACCCCTGGCCATCTCCTATGAGTTCGACCCCTGCGACTATCTCAAGGCACAGGAGATGCAACTCAGACGCGACAACAAAGACTTCAAAAAAGGCGACAACGACGACATCGACAGCATGAGAATCGGCATCACGGGATACAAAGGACACATCTTCTACCATTGTGCCCCCTGTATCGACGACTTCATCAAGCAACTGCCGCCCGACATGCCCAAGGCCGACATCTACAACGCCATAGCCGAGCACATCGATAAAAACATCTTCAGAAACTACCATCTCTATCCCAACAACTACATCGCTGCCGACCTGCTCGACGGCACCACGCAGCGGGTTGACCACTACACCGAGGAGGACAAGGTGACCTTTGAGCAGTATCTCGACAAGCAGATGGCCAAAATCGACATACCCGGCAAAGACGAACCGTTCCTCAGAGAGAAGATGCTTGGCATGTATGCCAACCCGCTACGTAACCACCTATCGGTATGATCAGGCGATGGGCGGCAGCCGTACTGGCCACGGCAGCGATATGCGCCTGTCAGATCGACTCCTACGACAACGGCGACACCCGGCTGTCATACCTGACAGCCGAGATGGTCGACATGCACACCGTGGCGGCCCAGCAGGTCGACTACGCCATCACCGACGGGCAGCAACGACTTACATTCACCACACCCTTTGCTTGCGCTTGGGCCGCAAAGCCCGACACCATCTACCGTGCCCTGCTGTATTACGACAGCAGGGACGAGGCATCCAAGCCGCTGTCGGCCACTCCGGCTTGGGTGTTGACTCCCATGACCACAGAGAAGACTTATCTCACCGATCCTGTCAAGTTGGAGAGTGCGTGGGTGGCCGCCAACAAGTGCTACCTCAACCTGCGACTGGGTCTGATGACCGGACAAGACGGTGTCAGCACCAAGCAGACCATTGGATTGGTGCAAAGGCGCATCGTTGCCCATGCCAACGGCATCACCACCCACTATCTGGAATTGTCGCACGACCAAAACAAAGTACCACAATACTATACCACATCGATCTTCACCAGCATCCCTGCCAAGCTGTTCAGCGCGGGCGACACCATTCGCCTGTCTATCAATACCTACCAAGGCCCTATCGAAAAGCAATGGGTGTGGTAGCCCAACATCATGAGACAGCGTATTCTTTTAAGACAGAGTAAAAGAATAACAACTTCTCATACAAGTGCTGGAAAACGTATTCTTTCAAAACAGAGTATTCGCTTAATACAGAGTAACAGAATGACAACTTCTGTTACGAGCATGCGACTGAGTTTTATTTGAGACATAGTAACAGAATAACATGCCCCTGCCTGAAGACTTCAGATATTTACTCCATCGTTACAACATGAAACAAGCTATTATGCCATGATGTTACTATGTCTTGAAAATTCCACGTGTCTCATGCCACCGTGGCGTAGCTGACGTAAACGCTGTGCATGCTTTCCAAAATGTGATTCTACTCAAAGAAGCGCCTGTTTCCACTCGAAGAAGCGTCTGTTTCTACTCGAAGAAGCGTCTGTTTCCACTCGAAGAAGCGTCTGTTTCCACTCGAAGTATGACAGCCCAACAGTAAACCTTACGTGGCCTCTCTGCGCTCAGAAGGCAGGATAACCCTGGTGTGGCTTCATCAAAGCAGACGAATCATTCGTCATCAATGCCCATGACCGGGAACTATCCCCACAGATAGGCTCATGATACCCTAGTCTTGTTAAAACCACAAGAATATGTTCTGAGCCAGAAAAACCACTGGCAAACATATTAATATGTGTTGAAACAGCATACACTGTCTAGGAGCAAGGGGTAGCGCAAGAAAAAGCCCGGCCCCATACGTGATGGGAACCGGGCCAAATGAAAGGAGGAGTGGTACCTCTTGGAGTCGAACCAAGGACACATGGATTTTCAGTCCATTGCTCTACCACCTGAGCTAAGGTACCATAAGGCTACATTCCCCGAGCGTTGACTTGTTAGCTGCAGTCCCGCTTTTGAAATGCGTGTGCAAAGTTAATACTTTTTTATGGTTTGCACAAATTTTTCCGCACAAATTAGACGATGTTTCGGAAAAAAGAGTTACCTTTGCACCGTCTTTTGAAGGCAGGCCCTCGAAGCCTGCCGCCAGAGATGCTCATCGGGATGTAGCGCAGTTGGTAGCGCACTACGTTCGGGACGTAGGGGTCGGGCGTTCGAGTCGCCTCATCCCGACCAGCACAAAGGGATGCACCGTGCGGTGCATCCCTTATTTTTTTATATTCTTCACGGCTATTCCTAGCTGCAGAATTATTCCTCCACCATACCGATGATGGCGTCGATATCCTCAGGATTGATATGTCCGGTGACCAGCATAGCCACACAACTGTCCTTGCTGTTCATCAGCATGGCTATCTCGCCGATGAATGTGCCGTTGCGTTTCACCATGACCAATACGTTGTCGCGGTCGTCTGACACACGGGTAAACTCTTCGTAACCATATTTGCCCAGCTGCGTCATCTTCTTGGCAAACTTCTTGCGCACGCCCTTACGACAGTCGCTGAGCGTCAGCACGCGTGCCGACTGCACCTGCTGGAGCACGGCCTGCACGTTGCCATCCTTGAGTTTGCCTGCGGCAATAGACATCATGGCACGTGGCACGCTGACATACGTGGCCTTACGCTCTTGTTTGTAATCGTTGAACAGGGCTGACGCCGACTGTGAGAACGCCAACTGGCAGCTGAGCAGGAGCAGCAGTAAGAATAACACTTTTTTCATTGTTCTATTTGTTTGAAAGAAATACACGACAGCTCACTACCGAGCATGTCTGGTGATACACTATTCTCATGACGTGGAACGAGAGGAAGATGTTACACCGAGGATAAACAAATCAGAACTCCACATAGGGCCGCAGCCGATCAAGGTCGTGCGAAGTGAATTCCTTGAGTAGACGGAGGTCATCAAGACTAGAGAGCGGGCCACGCAGACGCCTGTGGGTGAGAATGGCGCGGGCTTGGTAATAGTTGATGTAAGGATGCTTTCTGAGTTCGTTGAGCGTCATCTGGTTGACCTTCAACTTGCGCACCTCCCCCTCTATAATAAAATAGGTGAGGGCCGACTCTGGGAAGTCGTCTATTTCCTTGAGTTGCTGTACGCTGTAAAACCCACCCAGACGCTGCCTGTAACGGTCTACCTGCCGGGCAAAATAACCGCCAATACCCGGCACACGCTGGAGCTGTGAGGTGTCGGCAAGATTGAGGTCGATGCGTTCAGCGGGTCTGAGCTTCACAGGATAATGGTGCAGGCTGTCGGGCGTATTCTGCCTGCCGGTGGCCTCCTCGACAAAAAGCGACGCGGCAGGTGCATAGTCGGCACCGATATGGATGTAAGGTTCCAGCTCCCGATACTGTTTCTGGGTGAGACCGTAGAGCCGCGCAAAGTCGGAGGGCTTGCGATAGATGCCGCCCTTGGCGCGGTACTTGTAGATGCTGCGTACCTGCCATGGACGCAACCCCAGGCGCAGCAACTGTGAGCTGTCAGCAGTATTGGGGTCGAAGACAAACCGCTCTACCCTCCCCTCGTCAGCCACGTCACCATAGGTAATCGGATGGTCAGCATAGGGCGAGCGAGGGTTTGGATAGTCTGACCGTCGTGGCAGATAGGGCGAAAGAGTGTCTGCAGGCCCGGCCTCGGTCGTGGTTTGCTGTCCGCCCACCACGAAGATCAGTGCGATGGCCACCAGTCCGAGTGTGAGGAAAAAGAGCAGGACGCTGCGGTCGGAACGGTTGAAGTAAAAGAAGTCGCGTAGTTTCATAGGTCATGATTTATTGTGGTCTGAGGTGTCATCATGCGGTCAGATGATGCCCATCTGATGAAGGAAGACGGCGAGGATGCACAGTGGCGAGACATATCTCACCAAGAACAGCCACACGCCGTAGAACGCCGTCGACACCGTGCCCCAGTTGGTGAACTCATCGCGCACCACCTTCTGCGGCACCACCCACCCCAGCAGGATGCAGGTGAAGAAGGAGCCTAAGGGCAGGAGAATGTTCGAGGTAAGGAAATCGCAGCAGTCGAGAAAGCTCTTGCCCAGGAACGAGAGGTCGACAGCACCGCACGACAGGGAGCAAAGCACGCCGATGACAATAGCCACGGCCGACTCGATGAGGGCGCCTTTGCTACGAGAAATATGCAACTCTTCGTAGACAAGGGCAGTGCCAATCTCGTGCATCGAGATGGTGGAGGTGAGGGCAGCCAGTCCCAGCAGGGCATAGAAGAGGATGCTCACCACATAGCCCAGGGCAGGCGTGAAAGCCTGCTGGAACACATTGGGCAGGGTGATGAAGATAAGCGACGGACCGCTGTCGGGCTGGACACCCACCGAGAAGGCCGCGGGAAAGATCATCAACCCGGCCAGGATGGCGATAAGGGTGTCGATGCCGGCTATCTGTCCGGCCGACTGCACCAGGTTGGTCTGACGGCTGAAGTAGGAGGCATAGGTGCAGAGACAGGCTGTGCCCAGTGAGAGCGAGAAGAAGGCTTGTCCCAGACCATCAAGGAAGACGCTGCGCGTGACCTTGGAGAAGTCGGGCTTGAACAAGAACTCCACGCCCTGCCAGGCACCGGGCAACATACATGAGGCTGCCACAATGATGAGCAGCAGGACGAACAAGGTGGGCATCAGGGTATTGCTGAATTTCTCGATACCTTGCCGCACGCCGCGGATGACCACCAGGTGGGTAAGCACAATGAAGACTATGGTCCATAGCAACGGCTCCAGTGGGTCGGTGGTAAACTTCTCGAAATATTGGTTCACATAGGTGGCATCGCCATTGAGATGTCCCAACAGCGAGGCACCGAGATACTGCAGGCACCAGCCGGAGATAACCGAATAGAACCCGAGAATGATGAGCGAGGTGAAGGCACCGACGTAACCCAGAAGGGCCCATCGGCGCCCACCCAGCAAGGCGTAGGCCCGCGCCGCGTTGGCAGCACCATGACGACCCACGATGAACTCGCCCACCATGCCAGGGATGCCCAGCAACAAGATGCAGACCAGATAGACGACAATGAAGGCGGCGCCACCATCCTGGCCGGTCATATAGGGAAAGCGCCAGATATTGCCCAGCCCCACGGCAGAGCCTGCCGTGGCAAGGATGACACCGAGCTTGGTGCCGAAGTTACCTCTTTCGCTCATGATGATTGCAATGATTATTGATAACGCTTACTGGGCTATAGAAGTCCTAGCTGGTTGAGGAAGATGCCGAGAATGGCCAACGGACATACATAGCGCACCAGAAAGAGAAACACACCGAGAAATCGACTGCTCAGCGTGCCCCAGTTGGTAAACTCGTCGTGAACCAGCTGCCGCGGTACACACCATCCGAGGAAGATGCAGGTGAGGAACCCTCCCACGGGTAGGAAGATTTGTCCGGTAACGAAGTCGAACACATCGAACAGCGACTTGCCGGCCATGGTAAGACCGCTCATGCCACCCAACGACAATGAACAGAACACACCGATGATGGCCGTAGTGACGGTGACGATGACGGCTCCACGATGGCGGGAGATATGCAACTCTTCGTAAAAGAATGATGTGCTCACCTCATGAAGCGACATGAGCGATGTGAGGGCAGCCAGCGACAGCAGGGCATAAAACAAGATGGAGATGCACCAGCCCACCGGCGGCACAGCGCTGAAAGCTTGGTTGAAGACGTTGGGCAAGGTGATGAAGATCAGCGACGGACCACTGTCGGGGTTGACACCCACCGAGAAAGCCGCGGGGAAGATGATGAGTCCGGCCAGAATGGCCACCAGCGAGTCGACAACCGACACCTGCAAAGCAGAGTGGAGCAGGTTGGTCTGACGAGTATAGTAGGAGGCATAGGTGCAGATGCAGCCCATGGCAATGCTCAACGAATAAAACGACTGGCCCAAGGCACCCAGGAATACGTCCCGGGTGACTTTCGAGAAATCGGGCTTGAACAGGAACTCCACGCCCTTCCAAGCCCCTGGCAACATGCACGAGGCTACCACGATGACCAGCAAGAGGATAAATAAGGTGGGCATCATCCATTTGGAAGCTTTCTCGATGCCGCCCCGCACGCCGTGAATGATGACAAAGTGGGTGACAAGCAGGATGACCACCAGCCAGAACACAGGACGCACTGGGTCGGCCGAAAAAGATTGGAAGTACTGTTGCACGAAAGCAGGGTTGCCATGCAGCTCACCCATCACCGAGGCATAGATGTACTGCAGGCACCAGCCCGACACCACCGCATAATAGCCCGTGATGAGAAACCCCGTGACCACGCCCAGCAGCCCAACGAAGCGCCAGGCTGTGCCATTGCCCACCTTGGCGTATGCTCGATAGGTGTTGGAGGCCCCGTGACGGCCAATGATAAACTCTGACACCATGCAGGGGATACCCAGCAACAGCACACACCCGATATAGATAAGGATGAAAGCAGCACCACCATTCTGGCCCGTCATATACGGAAAACGCCATACGTTGCCCAGTCCCACAGCACCGCCGGCCGTGGCAAGGATCATACCCAGCTTGCTTCCAAAATTAGCTCTCTCTTCTGACATACTTTACTTTTAACTGTATTTTGGCTACAAAAGTATAAAAAAATTATCTACTTTTGCATCCAATATGAAAGTAATTATGCAGAAACTCTATAATATGCCCAGACGTTATCCCATTTCCACGGTATGCATCGCGGTCATCTGGGTGTTGTGCCTGATACCCATCCCGGAGACCCCACTCTCACATGTAAACATGATCGACAAGTGGACCCACTTCGTGATGTACGGCGGGCTGTGCCTGCTGCTCTGGGCAGAACACGGTTACCAGCACCACCGCATACACTGGCGCAAAGCTCTGGTGTGGGCACTGCTGATGCCTGTGCTCATGGGTGGACTCATTGAGGTGGTGCAGGCCACCTGCACCAACGGCAATCGTAGCGGTGACAGCATAGACTTCGTGGCCGACGCCATCGGCGTGGGCCTGGGGCAACTCATCGGTATTCCTCTGGCAGCGTTTCTCGCCAGGCGGAATAGGGGTTGAGCAGCAGGTGCGAGTTGTAGAACCGCATGTCGCCCGTGACCTCGGGCCCGATGAAGTCGGGCTTCTCGTAGGCCTCGTCTTCACGCCCCAGCTCCACCTCAGCCATCACAAGTCCGGCATTGTCGCCATGAAACTCGTCGACCTCGAAGGTGTGAGCCCCGCTCTTAACCAGATAACGGTGCTTGTCGATCACACCACCCTTACACAGCAGCAGCAGCTGCTGCGCTTCGTCGAGCGTTATCTCTTTCTCAAACTCATAGCGTGTCATGCCTCCGTTCACACTCTTGCCCTTGATGGTGAGATAGGCCTTATCATCGCGCACACGGATTCGCACCGTGGCACCCTCAGCAGGGATGTATCCCTGTCTGATGTGACTGACCGAAAAGGCGGCACGTTGGTACGCGCCGCCCTTTCTGACCAGAAACTTACGTTCTATCTCCAGTCCGCTCATGACATGTAGAATGAATAAATCATGAAGAGGATGGCAAAGAAGATGAGGAAACCGAAGATCCATTTGATCACGGTATCGCCCTGTTTCTTTTGCAAATCCTGCCTATCGGCACGATGTTTCTTCTGTTCCACGTTGTTCACCTGATGGGCGGCAACGTGCTTGTCTTTCTTATCACTCATAACATTTCAATTTTTTAAGGCCTCTCCGTCAGGCTCCTTCTGCGTTGGCCTAGGGTTACGCTTCCGTGCCGACCGGTGCCGTTTAGGTTGTACGATTAGATTGTTATATAGTTTTCTGTTACTTATACCGTTTCTTCTTGCTCTTCACTAGCCGAGAACTCCATGAGATAGGCTTTGATAAACCCGTCGAGCTTGCCGTCCATCACACCGTCGACATCAGAGGTCTGATAGTTGGTGCGATGGTCTTTCACGCGGCGGTCGTCGAAGACATAACTCCTGATCTGGCTGCCCCACTCTATTTTCTTCTTCCCTGCCTCGATCTTGGCCTGGGCCTCCATACGCTTCTTCATGGCTCGGTCGTAGAGCTGGCTCTTCAGGAGCAGCATGGCCTTCTCCTTATTCTTGGGCTGGTCGCGCGTCTCGGTGTTCTCGATGAGAATTTCCTCTTTCTCGCCCGTATCAGGGTCTTCGTACTGGTAGCGCAGGCGCACACCCGACTCCACCTTGTTGACGTTCTGTCCACCGGCTCCGCTCGAGCGGAAGGTGTCCCAGCTCACCTTGGCCGGGTCTACATACACCTCGATGGTGTCGTCGACGAGGGGAGAGACGAAGACGCTGGCAAAACTTGTCATGCGCTTGCCTTGAGCATTATAAGGCGACACACGCACCAAGCGGTGGACGCCGTTCTCGCTCTTGAGGAATCCGTAGGCGTACTCGCCGCCCTCGATGGTCATCGTGACGCTCTTGATGCCCGCCTCATCGCCGTCCTGAAGGTCGGTGACGGTGACCTTATACCCATGGGCATCGCACCACCGTGTGTACATACGCATGAGCATCTGGGCCCAGTCCTGGCTCTCGGTGCCCCCGGCACCTGAGTTGATCTTCATCACGGCCTCCATCGGGTCTTCGGTCTGCCTAAGCATATTGCGCAACTCCAGCTCCTCAATGGAGCTGATGGCCTTGGCATAGTCGGCGTCGACCTCCTCTTCGGTCACCATCTCCTCTTTATAGAAGTCGAAGGCGAGCTGCAACTCGTCGGCATACTGGCGCACGGCCTGATAGCCCTTGAGCCACTTCTCTATACCCTTGACCTTCTTCATCTGCGCCTCGGCCCGCTTGGGATCTTCCCAGAAGTCGGGGGCCTGCGTGCGCAGCTGTTCTTCCTCAAACTCTACTTTCTTCTGATCAATATTCAGATAATGGTGCAGCTTTTCAGCGCGGTCCATCACATCTTTCAGTTGGTCTGCTGTTATCATTATTATATCTTTGCATACAGAGATGGGCACGCTCCTTGCCATATAGGCTGTTGGCATGTCACCCTCTCTATCTTTATTAGCATTTTGCGATTACTCTTCCCCCTCCTTCTTCACTCTTCGTACATCCTGTCAATCTCTTCCTTGAAGTTCTTGTAAATCACCGGGCGTCTCATCTTGAGGGTATTGGTCAGTTCGCCCGACTCCATCGAGAAGTGATGTGCAATAAGGGTGATGCGCTTGATTTGCTCGTAGTGGGCCAGACTCTGCTGCAAGGTAGATACACGTTCCATCATCATCTGCTGTACCTTTTTGTTGGCACAGAGGTCTTCGCGCGAGGCGAAGTCGATGCCGTTGTCGCGGGCCCACTCCTCGAGAAGCCTGAACTCTGGCACCACGAGTGCAGACACAAACTTGCGCTGGTCGGCCACCACAGCCACTTGGTCGATATACTTGTCTACAAGCAAGAGCGACTCCACCATCTGCGGTGCGATATACTTGCCGTTGCTGGTCTTGAAAAGGTCCTTGAGGCGCTCTCTCAGAAACAGCTCACCATCGCGCATATACCCACAGTCGCCCGTATGGAAGAACCCTTCACTGTCGAACACTTGTTTGTTGAGTTCATCGCGCTTGTAATATCCCTTAGTGATGGTGGGTCCTTTAAGCAATATCTCGTCTTTATCGCCGAACTTAATCTCTATGCCGCTGATGAGGCGGCCCACCGAACCGATAGAGCATTTCTTGCCCGGATGGTCGCACGTCACCGTTGCCAGACTCTCGGTGAGGCCATAACCCACCATCATGTTGATACCTATGGAATGGATAAACTCCTCCACCTCCGGCGAGACATACGCACCGGCCGTTGGGAAGATATTGGGGTTCTCAAGGCCCAGTTGCTTACGCACCAAGCCCAGCACCGAGGCATTCATCATCTTATATTCGAGTGCCAGCGCCAGCGGTGGCCGCTTGGCGTTGGCCAGATACTCCACATTGTATTTGCGTCCTACCTTCAAAGCACGTCTGAAGAGTTTCTGCTGGATGGCGCTCGACCGGTCGACCTTGTCGTTGACAGCCTGATACACCTTCTCCCAAAACCTGGGCACGCTCGACATGCAGGTGGGATGTGTCTCGCGCATCGACTCCTGAATCTCCTGCGGATAGGTATTGATGATGAGCTGCGCACCCTCGGCCAGGCTCAGATAGGTCCACGCCCGCTCGAAGATATGCGTGAAGGGCAGGAAGTTGATCACCCGGTCTTTCTCGCCCACCGGCACGCACTCGTCATTGGCCACTAAAGCCGCATGATACTGGCTGTAGGTCAGCATCACGCCCTTGCTCTCACCCGTGGTGCCGCTGGTATAGAGGATGTTGCACCGATCGTCGTCGCTGGCCTCGGCCCAACGCTTCTCCAATTCGGTCTGACGAGGCAGGTCTTCGCCGAGCTTGATGAAATCTTCGTAATAAAGGGCATGGGGGTCGTGGGTGCTGATGCGCACACTGTCGTCGAAGACCACGATGCGCTCCAGCGATGGACAAAGGGCAAACACCCTGTGCGCCTTGTCATACTGCTCCTGCTCGCCAACGAAGAGGAACCGGATCTGGGCATCGTTGATCATATACTGGATCTGCTGCTCAGAGCTGGTGGCATACAAAGGTACCGAACTGGCCCGAATGCCGTATGCGCCGAAATCGGTGTAAAGATACTGAATGCAGTTTTGCGAAAAAACGCCGACATTCTCTTGCGGCTTGATACCCAGATTGAGCATGGCATTGCTCACCTGCTTGACTCGAAGCGAAAACTGGTTCCATGACACCGTCTTCCATTTCAGACTGCCGAAACTGCGAAATGTCAGTGCCGGTTTGTTTCCATACTTCTTGGCCTGTTCGTGGATCAGGACCGAAAGATGACTTTTATTGAGCATAAGCTGTGTATTAACAGATGCAAAGATAACGCTAATTGACAAAGAAAGCAAAAAAAAAACACTATTTTTGCAGCATGGAACCCTACAAGCAATATCTCGATGATGCCACGGCACTGCTTCGTACACTCATCGCCATACCATCTACCAGCCGCAACGAGTCTGGGGCTGCCGACCTCATGGAGCAAACCCTCAGCCTTTATGGCTTCAACGCCCATCGCGTGGGCAACAACGTCTGGGCCGTCGACCCTCACTACAACGCGCAGAGACCCACCCTGTTGCTCAATGCACACATCGACACGGTGAAACCCGTGAAGACCTGGACACGCGACCCTTTCAGCCCCACTATAGAAGAGGGGAAGCTCTACGGCCTGGGCAGCAACGACTGCGGGGGCGGACTGGTGACCTTACTGCAGGTGTTTCGCTATCTGTGCCGCCACCGTGCCGAAGTGGGACGTACATACAACCTGGTCTACCTGGCTTCGGCCGAGGAGGAGGTGTCGGGGGCCGAAGGCATCGTCAGTGCCCTGCCACTGCTGCCTCACATTGACGTGGCCATCGTTGGCGAACCCACCGGCATGCAACCGGCCATCGCCGAGAAAGGACTCATGGTGCTCGATGTCATCGCCCACGGCAAGAGCGGTCACGCCGCGCGCAACGAAGGAGTGAACGCTATCTACGAGGCCCTCGACGATATGCGCTGGATACGCGACTACAAGTTTGAGAAAATAAGCCCGCTGCTCGGCCCCGTGAAGATGACGCTGACCGTGGTCAATGCCGGCACGCAGCACAACGTGGTGCCCGACACCTGCACGATGCTCGTTGATGTACGTTCCAATGAATATTATACGAACGAGGAGATTTACGACATCGTCTGCCAGCACCTCAAGAGTGAGGTCAAGGCCCACTCTTTCCGTTTGCACTCTTCGGGCATCTCTCCCGACCATCCTCTTGTGCGGCGCTGCCTGGAGCTGGGTATGACGCCTTACGGCTCGCCCACCCTCAGCGACCAAGCCCTCATGCCTTTCACCTCGTTCAAGCTAGGCCCGGGCGAGTCGGCACGGTCGCATAGCGCCGACGAATACATCAAGATTGAGGAGATGTCAAAGGCCATTCATCAGTATATCGCCTTACTCAAAGACGTAGACATTACTATATAGAACACAGATTGCGTTATATAGAACACAGACATTATGATATAGGACATAGACCTTATTATATATAACAAACACTCTACTATATAGTACACAGGCATTATTATCTCGCACAAGAACATTATTATATAGAACAAATACTCTACCATATAGGACACAGACGTTACTATATAGGACAAAGACATTATTAAGGTGGGTTCTATTAATTACCACCGAAATCAAATCATAAAATCATGGGTTACGTTTTGCCATCTTTCGGACTCTCTTCGGCTCAAATTGCAAGTTCTCTCAGTCGTTATGCCCGCATAACTCCTTCGTGTACTTG
>JBHAFS010000043.1:0-3650 GCA_041856205.1 Prevotella sp. | reverse complement strand
GTGGATTAGAACGTCGAGGCAGTCGGTGCTGAATATGTACACAGACAATCAGGCCTATAGAAACATGTTCAATACAGACTTTGGGTAATCCTTATTGCTTGTCGGTGTTCAACGGCGTATTGCCTCAAGTCGCTTTGTGGGGTAAGGGGATGAAATGCTCTGTCACGAAAAAGACAACACCATCATGACAGCCAAAGCCAACAAAATGATGGTTATGAGCCAAACTGGCATTTTATCGCAACAGTTGCGGATTTGAGGATATATAAAGCCTTTATGCACAGAATTGCTTAACTTTGCGAAAATAACATAAAACAAATTCGCAAACAATGAAGCAGTTCCTTAGAAACATCCTGTCGCTGGCCCTCCTCGTTACCGTGGGCAGCAGCGCATGGGCACAGTCGAAAGTGTATCTCACCCGCGAGATTACGCCGGCATCGCTGGTACGCATCTACAAGTCACTGGGCGTGAAGGCCAAGGGCCGCGTAGCCGTGAAAGTAAGTACCGGAGAAGGCTCCAATCCCAACTACCTCAAACCGGAGCTCATCAAAGACCTCGTTTATGACATCGACGGCACCATCGTCGAATGCAATACGGCCTATGGCGGATCTTCCAACGACGTGCGCAACAACAGCGAAAACCACTGGAAAGTCATCGACCGTCACGGCTTCACGAAGTATTTCGCCGTAGACATCATGGACGAGTACGACGAGATACGTATTCCCGTCAAAGACCGCACCCATCTCAACTACGACATCGTTGGCGGGCATCTGGCCAACTACGACTTCCTGGTCTGCCTCAACCACTTCAAGGGCCATCCCATGGGTGGCTACGGCGGTGCACTGAAGAACCTGTCCATCGGTTGTGCATCGGCCAACGGCAAGGCCTATATCCATTCTGCCGGCAAGATGTCAAAGCTCAACATGGACTCGCTGTGGACACCTAAGTATATTGGCGATCAGGATGGTTTCCTGGAGAGCATGGCTGCCGCCGCACAGGCCGTGGTCAACTATTTCGAGAAGCAGGACGGCATCATCTACATCAGCGTGATGAACAACATGAGCATCGACTGCGACTGTGTGAACCATCCCCAGCCTGTGAAGCTCGAGGACTATGGCATCTTGGCCAGCACCGACCCCGTAGCTCTCGACCAGGCCTGCGTCGACATCATCAACAACCAGAAGGTAACGGCCAAGAACGACCCCACCGACATGATCAAGCGCATCGACAAACAGCATGGCACCCATACCATCGACTGGGCAGAGAAGATTGGTCTGGGCACGAAGAAATATAAGATTATCAATATCGACAAATAAAATAAATCCCACTATTCTATGTATCGATTCCTACTCTTGCTGACCGCCTTTCTTGAGGCGGCCAGCACCATTACGGCCCAACGCGATACGGTGAACCTTGACGGCGTGGTGGTCACCGGCTCGCGTTATCAGTCTGACCTCCGCCACCTGCCCCTCGATGTCACCGTGGTGGGACGTGGCGGCCTTACCGCCTCTTATCAGCCCTCTGTGCTCCCCACCCTGAGTCAGCAGGTGCCCGGACTCTTTGTCACCACACGCGGCGTGCTGGGCTACGGACTGAGTACCGGTGCAGCAGGCACCATCAAGATGCGGGGCATAGGCGGGCAGGCCGACCTGCTGGTGCTCATCGACGGACTGCCCCAGTATGCCGGTCTATACGGGCATCCCTTGGCCGACACCTACCAGACCATGATGGCCGAGCGCGTCGAGGTGGTCAGTGGTCCGGCCTCGGCCGTCTATGGCAGCAATGCCCTGGGCGGTGTGGTCAACCTCGTGACCCGCACCATGGACACCAACGGCACACGCACCGACCTCAACCTCCAGGGCGGCAGCTACGGCACCTTCATCGGCACCATAACCAACCGCATGCGCCAGGGACGATTTTCTTCTGTTGCCGCCGTAGATTACGAGCGCACCGAGGGCCACCGTCCCAACGCCGCCTTCAGTCAGGTGAGCGGCTTCGTGAAGCTGGGCTACGACCTCTCGCGTTACTGGCAGATTGACGGTCGCCTGAACCTGGCCTACCAGTCGTCGTCGAATCCCGGGCCGGTGACAGCCCCACTCCTCGACAACGACATGCGCATCACACGCGGCATGACTGCCCTCTCGCTCACCAACGACTACGGACGGCTGTCGGGTGCCGTCCGCACCTATTATAACTGGGGGCACCACCACATCAACGATGGCTATGTGGAGGGCAAGGGGCCGCAGGCGGCCTACTACATCCACAACGACCGCATGGGTGGCATCTCGGCCTACGAGAGCATGACGCTCTTCACCGCCACACGCCTTACCCTTGGCTTCGACTTCCAGCACTTCGGCGGTCATGCCTGGCAGAAGGTACTGGCCGACGGCAGCCGCACAGACCTCGCCCGACGCAGCGTCAACGAGGTGGCCGGGTATGTAGACCTGCGTCATGACATCATGCCATGGCTCACGGCCGACGTGGCTCTCCGCCTCGACCACCACAGCGTGGCCGGCAGCGAGTGGGTGCCACAGGGTGGACTCACCGCTCGCCTGTCGTCTACCACCGAGCTGAAGGCCATCGTGGGCAAGGGCTTCCGCAACCCCACCCTGCGCGAGCTCTATATGTTCAGACCCGCCAATGTCGACCTGGACCCGCAACGCCTGTGGAACTACGAGCTGTCGCTGCGCCAGCGTCTGCTGCAGGGACGGTTGGGCTATGGCGTCAACGTGTTCTATCTCAGGGCCGACAACCTCATCGCCACACAGATGGTCGACGGTCGGCCGCTGAATGTCAACACCGGGCGTACCGAGAACTCGGGCTTCGAACTCCTGGCCTATTATGTCCCCACGAAGGCCCTGCGCCTCGACGCCAACTACAGCTACCTGCACACCAGCCGCACGCTCGTCGCAGCCCCGAAGCACAAATTGTTTGTCGGTGCCGACTGGCAGTACCGACAACTGACGCTGCATAGCGGACTGCAGTGGATCGGTGGACTCCACACCGCCGACGATGATCGCCCCACCGAGCATTATTGGCTCTGGGACCTCACCGCCTCGCTGTGCCTGAACAATCTCCTCAAGGTATATGCCCGCGGCGAGAACCTGCTGGCCCAGCGCTATGAGGTGAACGCCGGATTCCCCATGCCACGCGCAACTGCCATGGCAGGCATCAAAGTAGAGTTCTGAGCGATGGCGTATGAGCCCAGACAACCTTTCCTCGATCCATTATCACACACTCCCCCGTTTCGACTATGGAAACGGGGGAGTGTGTGATAATGGGATAGGATGCTTATCCCTGCTCTAGCTCATTCTGTCAACCATACTTATATGGAGTCGACAACGACCAACATGCCTGCAGGAATCCAGGTAACGAAATACAAGTTGAGCCCTGTTCTCTTTTCCAAGCAAAGCTATTCGTCCCCAATGCTCCTCAGTCAACGTTTTCTTCGTTGCCAAGGAATGTACCTACTTTAGGTGGGTTCTATTAATTACCACCGAAACAAAATAATGAAATCATGGGTTACGTTTTGCCATCTTTCGGACTCTCTTCGGCTCAAATTGTAAGTTCGCTCAGTCGTTATGCCCGCATAACTCCTTCGCTCACTTGCAATTTGATCTCGAAGATCGTCTCGAAATCTGACAAAGCTAATT
>JBHAFS010000042.1:0-6457 GCA_041856205.1 Prevotella sp. | reverse complement strand
GGTGAGCATGAATCCTCCGCTCGCCTTCGGCGAATCTCAGAAGATATGAGAATATAGCCATACGTTGCTTGCTCATCGCAAAATATGGGCATGGGCCTCGCCAGCGAGTCCTATCTTAGAATATCTAGTCTGCGGGAATGTTATCGGGTGGCAAGCCTAAGAAAACCTTACGAAATAAGTATGTTAAAAACACAAGAATATGATGTGAACCGAAAATTGCCTCGATTGTTAGATTTCTTCGTAATTTGGAATATGGTCTAAAACCAAACTTTTTTTACCTTCATAGTCAATCTTGAAGCAATAATGCTGCAATCCGTTCGACACCATCAGGTAGTCGACATGCAGCAACAGGTTATAGGCCATCACCTGGTCGAACACTTTCTGTGTGAGAGTCACGGTAGGTGCCTTGTACTCCATAATCATCCGCGGCTGGAGATGGCGGTCGTAGAGCACACTGTCGGCCCGAAGCTGTTTCTGGCCCACCTTGAGACTCACCTCATTGGCCATCAGCGGAGCCGGATAGTTCTTGTGCTCTACCAGATAATGCACAAAGCTCTGACGCACCCATTCCTCGGGCGTCAGCGCCACATAGCGACGCCGCAGCATATCAAAGATGTGGGGATGCTCGCGCGAGCCCTGCAATTTTATATCAAATGGGGGCAGGTTTAATGGAATCATTTTATTACCTTTGCAATATATTCACGAATCATTGCAAAGGTAATGATTTGCTTTGAGAATAGGAAACAGAACGATAAATTATGCCGGAAAAGAAGCCAACCCTGACTTTCGATGCAATCATGCGTGAGCTGAAAGCAGGCAACTTTTCACCAATATATATATTGATGGGTGAGGAGTCTTATTTCATCGACCAGATCAGCAACTATATACAGGAGCATGTCTTGTCGCCCGACCAGCAGGCCTTCGACCAGACGGTGGTCTTCGGCAGCGACGTGAATGCCGCGCAGGTAGCTGACCTGGCCATGCAGTTCCCGATGATGTCGCCCATCAAGGTCATCATTGTCAAGGAAGCACAGGGACTGAGATCCATCGAAAAGCTGGAGAAGTATGCCGAGCATCCGCAGCCCAAGACCATCCTGGTCATCTGCTACAAGAACGGAACCATCAATCGCCGCACCAAGCTCATCGCCAATGCCGAGAAGGTGGGGGTGGTGTTCGAGAGCAAGAAGCTGCGCGACTATGAACTGCCAAAATACATCCGGGGATTTCTCTCGAAGAAACAGATGACCATCGACGACAAGAGTGCATCGATGATTGCCGACAGCATCGGCTCAGACCTCAACCGCCTGCAGTCGGAGCTCGACAAGCTACTCATCGCCATACCCGACAATCAGCGCAACATCACCCCAGAACTGGTTGAGAAACACATCGGCGTAAGCAAGGACTTCAATGCCTTCGAGCTGCGCAAAGCCATCGTCAACCGAGAGGTGATGAAAGCAAATCAAATCATCAAATATTTTGACAGCAATCCCAAGGCAGGATCCATTTATTCATTTCTCCCATTGCTCTTCAGTTTCTTCCAGACGCTGATGATTGCCTACTATGCCCCCGACAAGAGCAACCCGCAAGCCGTGGCCGACTACCTCGATCTAAGAAGTGCGTGGGGTGTGCAGGACTATATGACGGGCATGAGAAACTACACCGGAAAAAAAACGTTGCAGATTCTGAGCAAACTACGCGAAATAGATGCGAAAAGCAAGGGCTTGGACAACCCAAACACGTCTTCAGGCGACCTGATGAAGGAGTTAATCTACTTTATCTTGCACTAAAATGGCTCTGAAACGGACTTTTCTTTGCTAAAATCAGACTTTCAAAAATCACAAAAATCAGGGCTAACTCTTACAGAATAGGGGAGTTAGCCCATTTTTTTTGCGCTGAAATTCGCGTATTTCAAGCGAATTGAAGTGTCGTACAGAATACGCGCAAAATGACATTTTTGAGGGAAAATCGAGCCGAAGAGATTTGATGTTAACATTATTACACATTCACGTATTCGTATTTTGAAGATTTGAATTATTAAACCCCAAAGTGGTATTTATATTTGTAAACTCGAATCGCACAAAACGATTTGTCATTCAACGTGGTGAATTTTAGTTCTAAAATCCATATTGGACAGTTTAAAGACACAAATCTAAGAATATACAGTATACTTATATACACGATAGAACGCGAAAAACCAGGAAGTTACGCTATAATAATAAAGTAAATCGCCTCGTTGAATATGCAAACATCTTACAAATTCCGATTATTCAGGGTTTTCTTGCCATTGAAGTAAATTATAGCAATATTAAAGCCAATAAGTTACAAAAAATTGCTGCAGTAAGAATAAGACATGGTTTGGGGGCTGGTTATTTGAATTTCAAAATTCAAATTCTATATTCACACTTTAGTAGTTCTAGTATTTAAATTATCAAATTAAAATTCAAATATTCAATGTTTAAAATTTCGTCATTTCCTATTGTAAGATTCAAATTTTTGTTTTAACTTTGCAAATTATATAGGATATGCGGAGAAGCCCAATTTTTAGGGTGCATTACCCGTGAAGCCTGAGAAAACAAGACACTAAAACCTGTCGTGTAACCGTCATTCGCATAGAATATGAAAGATCGAATCAAGAAGATTATGGAGAGTCAGCACATGACCCAAAAAGTGTTCGCCCAGTTCACGGGGATCTCTGAGGGATCACTGAGCGGAGTGTTCAACGACAGGACTCGTCCAACCATCCAAATGATTGAGGCAATCCATTCGCACCTGCCCAAGGTGTCGGTTGAATGGATCATGTTTGGCACTGGGCCGATGTACATCGACGACAACCCAGTCACAGCTTCTGCCGATGAGAACCAAGCGTCCACGCCAAGCGTCGACATGAGCATGTTTGCCAACGATGCCTCTGCCCCACTCTTTGACGCTCAGAACATACCACAGCAACAGGGTGTCAAGACGACACCAAATAATTTCAACAATACTATAGTTAAATATATTGACAAACCAGAACGGCACATCACCGAGATTAGAATTTTCTACGATGACCAGACTTGGGAGTCGTTTACACCAAAATAAACCGAAGAGACAGTCCAGTGCCGCCTCTGTTGGTCCAACACCAGTCATAGCTCTCTATAAACCTCATGGTGGTTGGCTCAGGTCCTTTCATCGCTCACGCAAAAATCTCAAGGGCGGTTGCAGCAACATCAGCGATCGCTCTACACAAAAAAAAACTGCCGCAACAACCTAATGATTATTATATAGGTTCGCGTGCGCGTAGAGCTGGGCACAGGCACTGGCCTTGGGCTGCTCGACACAAAGAGACGCCCGCATATGAACTTTTGCCCCACTCCCTTTCCCCTATCCTGAAAAATAGCTATCTTTGCAGTTGAATAATCCATCAAAGATAGTTATGAAGAAATATTGTCTCGACATGACGCTTCGTTCCAAGGAAGCATTAGGTGACAAACACGTCCTTCTCAAGCTCACCCAAGACACCCCTTTGCCAAAGATGTTTCCTGGCCAGTTTGTAGAAATCAGAGTTGACCATTCTCCCAACACTCTACTGAGACGCCCCATTTCCATCAACTACGTAGATACCAAGCGCAACGAGCTATGGCTCCTCGTGGCTGCCATCGGCGACGGCACGCGCGAGATTGCCGACCATGAAGCCGGCGACACCATCAACCTGGTCTACCCACTGGGCAACGCCTTCAGCTCGCTCGACGAAATTCGCCAACAGCTGTCAACAACGAACAATATGCCCAACAGCATAGCCCCCTTGGCAGAGCAAAGGCCCAGGGTGTTGCTCATTGGCGGCGGCGTGGGGGTGGCCCCCTTGTTGTTCCAGGGCAAGCAAATCGTGGATACGGGAGGCGAAGCCCACTTCCTGCTGGGCGCACGCTCGGCCAAAGACCTTCTCGAGATCGACTATTTCAAGAAACTGGGAACGGTACACGTTACCACCGAAGACGCCTCGGCGGGCGAGAAGGGCTTTGTAACCGACCATTCCATCCTGCAGAAGGTGCGATTCGACTTTATCCAGACCTGCGGTCCAAAGCCCATGATGATGGCCGTGGCGCGCTACTCCCGGGAGGCGGGCATTCCCTGCGAGGCATCGCTCGAGAATCTCATGGCCTGCGGCCTGGGGGCCTGCCTCTGCTGTGTGGAGAAGACCACAGAGGGCAATTTGTGCGTTTGTAAGGAAGGACCGGTGTTTAATATTAAGAAACTATTATGGTAGACTTAAGTGTAAAAATAAATCAGCTCCACCTCAGCAACCCCGTGATGACGGCCAGCGGCACGTTCGGCTATGGTCTGGAGTTTCAGGATTTCGTGCCTCTAGAAGAGCTAGGGGCAGTCATCGTCAAGGGCACCACGCTCGAGCCACGCGAAGGCAACGACTATCCGCGCATGGCCGAGACACCAGCCGGCATGCTCAACTGTGTGGGGCTGCAAAACAAGGGCGTGGATTATTTCTGTGAGCACATCTATCCCCAGATCAAGGATATCAAGACCCACATGATCGTCAATGTCAGCGGCAACTCACCCGAGAGCTACGCGGCCTGTGCGGCTCGCATCGATGTCATGGAGCACATCCCCGCCATCGAACTCAACATCTCATGCCCCAACGTCAAAGAAGGCGGCATGTCGTTCGGTGTGACCTGCCAGGGCGCGGCCAGCGTGGTGAGAGCCGTGCGCGAGGTCTACCACAAGACGCTCATCGTCAAGCTCTCGCCCAACGTGACCAGCATCGCTGACATCGCTCGCGCCTGCGAGGATGAGGGCGCCGACTCCGTCTCGCTCATCAACACACTCATGGGCATGGCCATTGACATCGAACGGCGCAAGCCCAAGCTCAGCATCCGCACCGGAGGACTCAGCGGTCCGGCAGTCAAGCCCGTGGCCGTGCGCATGGTATGGGATGTGGCGCACGCCGTCAAGATCCCCGTCATCGGACTGGGCGGCATCATGAACGCCGAGGATGCCATCGAGTTTTTCATGGCCGGTGCCACAGCCATACAGATTGGCACAGCCAACTTCATCGACCCTACCGTGACCATGAAGGTGAAGCATGGCATAGCTCAGTGGCTTGAGAAACACGGCTGCAAAAGCCTCGAAGAAATCATCGGGGTGGTATAACGCCCCTTCCCGCCCCGGTCGCCCCCCCCTCATGAGGCTCTGCTGCCCGGTAGATTGGAGCCATGCAAGGACAAGAAACGCAAGCAACATGAACTCAAACGTTGGATTTCAACAGAGTTCATGTTGCTTTATTCTTGACAAGCTATGCCAGCCTTCCTGCGCACATCACGTCCCCACACCCACCCTGCCATAGACGCGACAGCGAAGGCAAAAACTAATAATCCAGCAGAAATAAACAATCAGCTTGCGTGCATCACAATGGCATCAAACCAGCGCGTGGGAAGCCATGAGTGAAGCCACACGAGGGGCTTGGCCATGAAACCAACGGTGTAACGCCTCTTGGGGCGGTGGCTGTTTACGGCACGCGAGATGGCCTTGGCGACGATCACTGGATCCGACATCATGTTGCCCTCATACTGCTTACGCATCCCTGCGGCCGTCTTGGTGGCCTGCTGCTCGTAGGCACCGCCCTTGGCACTCTCAGCCAGATGGTCGGCGGCAATGAATCCCCACGGTGTCTTGATACCGCCCGGCTCGATGATACTGACGTTGATGCCAAACGACTTCGTCTCCATGCGCAGCGCGTCGCTCAACGCCTCGAGGGCGTATTTCGTGGCATGGTACCAAGCTCCGAAGTAAGTGGTCAGCCGACCACCGATGCTCGCCACGTTGATGATGGTGCCGCTGCCTTGGGCGCGCATATAGGGCAGCACCTTCCTGGTGAGCATGGCCACGCCAAAGACGTTCACGTCGAACTGCTTGTGCGCCTCCTCAATGCTCACATCCTCCACAGCCCCGTATGAGCCGTAACCAGCATTATTGACCAGCACATCAATACGGCCCTCTGCATTCACAATGGCCTCCACGGCTTCGGCTACACTCTGTTCGTCGGTCACATCGAGGCGGATGGGTACAACCCCTGACGCCTTCAGCGGTACCATCTTCTCCACACGCCGTGCAGCGCCGTAAACAATATAACCTTGCTTGGCCAGATACTCTGCTGCCTGGTAACCGATACCGCTGCTTGCCCCAGTGAGGAGGATGACTTTCTTTTCCATATTCTTCTTTTCGATTAAATTTGTTATCTCATTTTTGTTTTCGTTGCAAAGATAAGTCTTCCATCCCTGAGTACACTTACCCAAAACATAACAAAAGTAGTACTTTTCCGTTATTGTATGAAACGTACATGAACAGCTTTCGCCAAAGGGAATGAAAAGGGATTTTTTGTATCTTTGCCACAGATACCCCTTAAACCCTACAGATATGGCGACACAGAAGAACGAGGTCTCCTTTGAAGAGGTCGTAGCTCGTGGCT
>JBHAFS010000041.1:0-20574 GCA_041856205.1 Prevotella sp. | reverse complement strand
TGGCTTTCCCCGTAGGGGATAAACGCTTGACAGGGCACGGTTGGCACATGTCGACCGAAGGGAGACATGATGTGCCTACCGTGTCTATGCCCGCGCCGGATGGATGAACTCTATCGGAGTTCAACGGTATTCCGGAAACCGCTAACTCATCCTGTAGGGCGCAATCCGGAAAACCGTTCAACTCCCATGGAGTTGGTCAAACCGGGGACATTCGACCAGACAGGGTAGTCGCTTCGCTCCAACCCTGCCCTGTCAAGCGTTCAACCCCTTTGGGGGTAGGAAAGTCGCCCCGGGGACAAAGTTTTAAAACATTAAATGATTAAAAGTGTAGTTACGCAATTACCATCGCGCGAGCCAATAGCGTTCATTACGTTTATTGCGTTTATTGCGAGAGAACCTCACCACATGAGCCAATCTGCGAGAATCCCCCGAGCTACTGCGAGGGAAAACCATCTCGCAAGGCAGCCGGACTTTACTATAGAATATTTGCAATAAATACATAATAATATATAAAACAATATGAAGTTTCTTGGATAGTAAGAAAATATTTCCTATCATTGCACAGCAGCATCACAATGATGCCGCAGGAACCATTTAAAAATATCAAAAAAATGAAGAAAATATTATCTATACTGTTCATGGCAATAGCCGCACTGAGTGCCGGCGCACAGGATACCGCACCGCGCTATGCTTCCGTTCCCCTACCCTACGCCACCGATGCCCTGGAACCGGTGATCAGCAAGCAGACCGTGGAACTGCATTATGGCAAGCATCTGCAGGGCTATGCTGCCAACGTCAACAAGCTGGTGCCCGGCACCCCATGGGAAGGCAAGACGCTCGAAGAGATTGTAGCCGGGTCGGACGGTGCGCTCTACAACAACGCCGGACAGCTGCTCAATCACAACCTTTACTTCACCAGCTTCTCGCCCAAGGGCGGCGGCGACCCTGAAGGCCGTCTGGCCAAGGCCATCATCGCCAAGTGGGGGTCGGTGGAGGCTTTCAAGAATGAGTTTGTGAAGCAGGCCACAGCGCTCTTCGGCTCAGGCTGGACATGGCTGGCCAAGGACGCCAACGGCGAGCTGCTCATCCGCAACTATGCCAACGGCGGCAACCCCGCGAAAGACGGCCTGAAGCCCATCCTCGGTTTCGACGTATGGGAACATGCCTATTACCTCGACTACCAGAACCGCCGCGCCGACCATCTCAAGGCCTTGTGGAACATTGTGGACTGGAAGGTTGTGGGCAAGCGATTCGAATAATAATTCGACAGCTATGTCCCCATCGCCGGATTGTGGCCCTTTCGTCATCTGACGAAGGCCTTCCCAGCATTTCATTCAAGCTGACAGAAATCCTGCTTCGACTCGAAACAGACTCTACTTCGACTGGAAACAGATTGTGGTTCGACTTGAAGCAGACGCTACTTCGACTCGAAGCAGAACGTGACTCATGCCTGCCGCTATTACGGCAACGGCCGTTCCACAACACCAGAACAGCCTTTCTAGGGGCCCAGAACAGCCTTTCAGCACAACAAGGGCTACTGTTTGCCCCTCACAACTCCCCCAGCCCATATTTTGGCTGGGGCTTTTTTTTATGAACAACGGAAGACACGGAAGCACGGAAGGCTGGCGCGATGACACGGAGGCGGCCATGCGGCGACGGATGAAACGGAACCTGCACCTGCCCTCACTCCGCATCGCCGGGTAGCTTGCCTTGCTGTCGTTTCCTTGCCGTCGGCCCATCGCGCGGCGATATTCCGTGTCATCGGAATGTGCCGGAGGTAAATCCGTATCATCCGTGTGTTCCGTTGTTCAAATACTATGTTATTATGTTACTCTGTCTTTATAAAGAAATAGAAGAGGTTACTCTGTCTTTATAAAGAAATAGAAGAGGTTACTCTGGCTTTATAAAGAAATAGAATACGTTGTAGACGAGTGTCTTCGGTGTCCCGCTTCTTGCTTGCAGATAAGCATAGTAGCCCTGTGTTGCGAATATCTATTTTCTTTGCAAACCCGGATTTCTCAAATTGCGCCAAAATATTGTGATGCAATGAGCATCAACTTCTCCTCACTATCTGCTGAAAATATAGAACGAAAAAAGAATAGCTTCATCAGCTTGCCAATAGCCACTCCGGCCACTTGTCTCTTTGCCAAGAGCTGTGTATCATTACACCATGAATGGGTGACACGCGGCTTACCAAGTTCCCAATTCGCCAATCTCACTTAAAACATAATGCCTATACACATGGCACGCAAAGCCTATACACGTGTTTGCCAGAGCCTAAGCTACGTTGACGTATCCCCACAAACAATGGCAGGCATGGTGAATAGAGCCTGAACAAAATGTGATTCGAGTCGAAGTAGCGGCTGCTTCGAGTCGAAGCAGAATGTACTTCGAGTCGAAGCAGAACGTGATTCGACTCGAAGCACGACGCAGCCATACAGAAGAGACTAAGGCAGGAGGCAGAGGAGACTAAGGCAGGAGGCGTAAAAGACGATGCCAAAAGATAAGAAACACTATATTTGTGAACGTCAAGGCCGCATACTGCTCTCATAAGCCTAACTTTTAGAGGGGGTAAACATTAGACCCCAAAAGATAATAAATAATTGTGACTTAGAGCACGTAAAATAGGATTGAGTGTATGTCGGCCTTGATTTTCCTTGTTATCAGCGCATGGGGGAGGAAATCTATTTGGTTTTTATCTCAACTGGCTTATAACTCGGGAATTTTATCTAAATTTGCAAACGTGACCTGCAAAGGGGGGCACACTTTTACATTAGCAAGGGGGACACATCTCGACCCGCGCGCAATTAACTTCGCATAAAGAAATGAATAAGGATTTTGCAAACGTCTATAATCTGACATCTAAGAAAGTGGGAATAATATCTCTATTCTTAGTTGTCTTGTACGAGATTATGTGGTTGCCAGTTGACAACTACGACTCTCGTCTAATATCCAATTTGCCTACATTTCCAGAATTGATTATAGATGTTGTTACATGCACAATACAGACTTGTTTGTGTAAAACAGCCATAAGATATGAGGCTCGCAAGGGATTATTGCTAAAATGGGAGAATATAACGTTTCCGATGTTCATAACTATACTTGCTCTCTTCTGTACATTACTTGCACTTCCCACAACGCTACTTCAAATACAACTCTATCATTCCTTCTCAATACAACAATGGGATTGGCAAGATTACTGTGTAAATGTAATGATTCTTTCACAATTATCTTGTTTACTCTTCACAATATCACTATTAGTTCAGTATATCGGATATGTGAAAGAAGTTTCCAAGTCGAGAGAAAAGGAGCTCCAGGCAATTGCCGAAACAAAAATCTTAGCACTGCAAAGCCAAATTAATCCTCATTTTTTGTTCAACACACTAAGCTCTGCTATAGGTTATGTGGAATATGACCCTAAAAAAACTACAAAGCTCTTGTTATGCCTTTCAGATGTATATCGGCATATTCTCGTTCGCAGACAAGGACATTACACCACTTTGAAAGAAGAACTGGATATGCTTCAGAAATACATGGAGCTAATCAATATCAGACACGGTGACAGTGTCGAGTTGAAAATAAACGTTGAAGAGGATTGTCTGCAAAAAGGAATCCTCCCAAGTGTATTGCAGCTTCTTTCCGAAAATGCAATCAAACACAATTGGTGGGATAACAACACTCCACTACATATAACGATAACCAACAACAACAATAATCTTGTGGTAACAAACGACTATAGGCCGATAGATAATGGAAGGTTATCATTAGGCATAGGACAACAAAACATAAGCGAGCGATATAATGTTCTTGGTATTAGTGGTGTGAAATTCTATCACAACGAATCTGAATACATCGTCGAGATACCATTAGTTCAAAGTTATTGATTATGAAAATCCTGATTATTGAAGATGAGTTCGCAAATTTTATACATTTGGCAAATTTGCTAAATGGAACTAAGGACGTAGTTATCGAAGGTCCGATAAAGTCTGTCAAGGATGTCAAAAAGTATTTTGAGAAAGACTGTTTAGATGTAGATATCATTCTGTCAGATATTCGACTTACTGACGGATTGGTATTTGATGCGCTTAGGGCTGTAAACTGTGAAATACCCATCATTTTCACTACGGCTTATGGTGATTACACATTGAATGCGTTCAAGTTTAACAGTATTGACTACCTTCTTAAACCAATCAAGCGCGAAGACCTTTTTGATGCGTTAGAGAGGTTTGCAAGACGGAAAACAGCGACATCTAAGCTGTCGGTGATATCGCAGATTGGTGTACAAGAATACCGTCAGCGTTTTTTATGTCCATATAGGGAAAATATGATTGTTGTATTAGTTGATGACATCAGTCATATCTCTACTGAAAACAAGGTCACAAAAATTTATACCATAGACGGTCATAGCTATCATATAGACAATTCCTTGGACGAATTAATGGATCAGTTAAATCCCAAAGTTTTTCTGAGAATTAGTAGACAATATGTTATAAGCAAGCAGGCTGTTTCAAGCTATTCTGTTGGTTGGGATAGAAAAATATCAGTAAACTTGGCATACTACCCAAATACACATGTGATAGTAGGTAAAGAGAAACTATGTATTCTAAAAGAATGGCTAACCTGCTAATAATTTTCTCACAGGTTTAGTGGGTAGACACGTGTGTTTGTAATATTAACAACAAACAGTCTTCTTGTAAACGGAGAAAAATTGACGGCAACTGCAACTCCCCAAAAGTCACAGTTGCCGTTTTAGCCAAATGGTCAAATGGCTTTGTTTTTACTAAAAATCATCATAATCCGTATCTATGTGGAAATTATAGACTTTCATCATCATCTCATATTCTTTATCAGCATCATCAGACCACGTTTTATCGTCATATAGGTAATAGCCATTGCAGCGTCCGTCCCAACCAAAGTTTATGTAATACAATGTGGTACCGTTAGATGTTTTGTAGCCATCTAGAAGCATACAATGCCCGGTTGTTGATGGCATATCAATACCAAGGCGCTTCCAAAGCCACCCTTTACTCTTCGGATAGCCTGAAAATATAGAAAGTCCATAGGCATTATTCTTCATGTTACTTTTAGTATTGTCCCACTTAGTATCAAAGCTGAATTGCCCACCTAAATAGCTGCTTAAAAATTTTACAGCGTCTTTTGTGTCTGTACCAGCGGTACCATCCTTATGATAGCTTGTGCCGATATTTTCAGCTATTCTCTTTATAACATTAGAGACGTCTGTCCTTTCATCTTGATTATAAAACCAGACCCTGTGTGTTCTTGATTTGAGTTGTCTCCAAGAAGTTTTTAAAGTATATCCCTTAAATACTCCGAAATCACTCTTAAACACCGTCAAGGCTTGTGCCAAAGCAATTGGCACACACCCGGCTGCAGCACGACCGTTATATGCATGTTTACCGGTTGATGAAGGAGACTGTAAATTAAAAGGATCACCCTGCCCCCATGCTACCTTGCATTTCGATGCGACAAACTCATCGCTACTTTTAGAGCTTCTCGTTTGAGAACATGCCCAATGCGGATTGCAAGACGACTCCGTTGCAATCTTGTTATAGACAGAGGATGCCATAACTCCAAGCATGAAAAGAAAACCATCTGGTAATTGGTTTTGGCCAATTAATTGTCCATCTCTAAATTTGAGGTCAACACTATCGATATGTGCATAAATAGGTTCGGCCCTCTTATCTCCTGCTACAACTACGGTTGAGCCGTCAGAAAGCCTTACAAAGAAAAGAAGGTTGCTTGGATTGTCAATTTCATTTCCTCCCCTTGTTGAACGAGTATGAATACAGATAGAATCAACGCCAACAATACTGCCCGATTTGTCAAATGATCTTGTATCTGATTCATTTAGATATCCACTAACAACTTTTTCGACATCATTCCGCGTTACATTAAAGTTGTTGGTGTCGACATTCGACAACGTTTCTTTCTTAATATCATCTTCTCCACTACATGATACAAGCATGATAACAGAGAGGAATAACAGAGTTATATTTCTCATGATTATTTTTTATTTGAATAATATATGAACTGTTGATATGCCGTCTGGAACAAAGAAGCCAATAGTCATCGCAAAAGGTCTTTTCTGATTGGTATTTTCATTGTATAGTATTTTATATTTGCCATATCCAACTTTACTCAGTGTCATAAAGCCTAATTCTATTTTTAGAATGATGCCATTTTTACATAAGAACTTAGCTTCGTTCCCATTAGGCATGGTAACAGTAAACTGTTCCTTCTTCCTTATTTCTTTATCTATACTTACGGATATTGGCGTTTCATTTTCATTGTAGAAAAGGAAGAATCCTTCAATATTATAATCTCCTTTTGCTAACTGAAAATAGCTTTCCGGTTGTTCATTACTTAAATTAATTGTACCTGGATTTATGCCAATTAATTTGTCAGTTATCTCATCCTTATTGCATGCGCTCATTAAAAAGAGTACAACGACGAATGTAATGTATTTTATCCCAGTCATTTTGAAATATATTTGGTTGTATGTATATTGAAAGATTTTGTTTTGTAAGGAGCTCCATACCATTCTGTCCAATGTGTATCTTGAAAGCGCCCAGCATTTGTTCTATTAAAATCCAATACGTAGCCTGACACGAGTCCATTGTCTCATATCTTGTGATGCGAATAGATTATAGTTGTTGTTTTGTGCATTTTATATTCGACGAACAGATGTTTTGTCGATGCAAAAGTACTTCTGTTATTACACTCTTACAAATTAAAATGACCGAGTTAGACATATATACGTATAAAGTGGACAAAAGTAAGCTTCAAGTTTTCTATATGATTGTAAGCGTTAGCGCATAATTGGAGTGATGCGTCAGAAAGGCTTTGGCTGTAAGGCATTGATGCATACATTTTTGCAACTCTCTCCATGTTTTAGCGAAAAAGGGCATCAAAAGACTTGTAGGTTCAGAGAAAAAAAAGACCTAATTTGTAAAGATAAGCAAGGGCGAAACATTGGCCTGACGTGGGGACTGCGTCAGTCAGAGTCATGTCACACCCTTCTGAAACCGAGCATGGGGAGGGCTTTTGCGCGCCGCATGGCCCTCCCCTCCTACCGGAGGGGTCGGGGGAGGCTCCCTACGCCTGCAGGGCCTCGATGGCCTCCACCTCCTGCAGCCACAGGGCGGCAACGGCATCGGAGGGCATGCGCCAGTCGCCACGCGGACTGAGGCTCACCGAGCCTACCTTCGGGCCGTCGGGCAGACAGCTGCGCTTGAACTGCTGGGCGAAGAAACGCGAGCAGAAAGTCTTGAGCCAGCGCAGGATGGTTGCATCTGTATAGGTGCCGGCACGACGCTCGCCCTGCCGGTTCTCGCCGAAGGCCTTCTGTGCCAGCATGTAGATTTTGAAGGGACGGAAGCCGTGACGCAGGAAATAATAAAGGAAGAAGTCGTGCAGCTCGTAGGGTCCCACGAGGTCCTCGGTCTTCTGCGTGATGTTGCCCTGCCGGTCGGCGGGGATGAGCTCGGGCGAGATGGGCGTGTCGATGATGTCGAGCAGGGTGGCGGCCGACTGCTCGTCGACGGTCTGCGCCACAAAGCGCACGAGGTACTTGATGAGTGTCTTGGGCACCGAGGCATTGACGGCATACATCGACATGTGGTCGCCGTTGTAGGTGGCCCAGCCCAGGGCCAGCTCCGAGAGGTCGCCCGTGCCGATGACCAGCGCCCCCACCTCGTTGGCCAGGTCCATGAGGATCTGGGTGCGCTCGCGTGCCTGCGCATTCTCGTAGGTCACATCGTGTACGCTGATGTCGTGGCCGATGTCCTCGAAATGCTGCGTCACGCTCTTGGCGATGCTGATCTCACGAATGGTCACGCCCAGGCTCTGCATGAGGTCTATGGCGTTGCGGTAGGTGCGGTCGGTGGTGCCGAAGCCCGGCATGGTGACGCCCACGATGCCCTGGCGGTCGAGCTTGAGCTTGTCGAAGGTCTTGACACACACCAGCAGGGCCAGCGTGGAGTCGAGGCCACCACTCACGCCGATCACCACCTTGGTGCTGCGCGTGTGGGCCAGTCGCTTGGCCAGTCCCATGACCTGTATGCTGAAGATCTCGTCGCACGACTGCTGCATGTCGTCGCTGGTGGGGATGAAGGGCAACGGGTTGACCTCGCGCTCGAGCACGAAGTCGTGGGGCTGCGTGGTGGCGGCATGCACCAGACGGATGACCTCGGTGGCCATGCGGCGCTGGGCATTGACAAAGGTGGTGTTGTTGCGTCGGTCGCTGCGCAGCCGCTCCACGTCGATCTGTGCCGTCTGCATCTGACTCTCGGTGGCGAATCGCTGTCCCTCGGCCAGCAGCTTGCCGTCTTCGTAGATCAGGGCGTTGCCGCCGTAGACCACGTCCTGTGTGCTCTCGCCGTAGCCCGCGCTGCTGTAGATATATCCGGCAATGGTACGGGCACTCTGCTGGGCCAGCAGGGCCTTGAGGTAGGCGTGCTTGCCGATGAGCTCGTTGCTGGCCGAGAGGTTGCACACGATCTCGGCTCCGGCCAGCGCGAGGTGGTTGCTGGGGGGCGTGGGTGCCCATACGTCCTCGCAGATTTCCACGCCGAAGGTCACGCCCTCGCAGGTGCGAAAGAGCTGCGGGTCGGGGGTGACAATGACGTTGTGCCCGGCAAAATGGATCTCGGTGGGCCGCAGGTCCTGCGCCGAGGCAAACCACCGCTTCTCGTAGAACTCATTGTAGTTAGGCAGGTAGGTCTTGGGCACGATGCCCAGGATGGTGCCACGCTGGATGACGGCCGCACAGTTGAGCAGCTGTCCGCCCACCACCACGGGCAGTCCCACCACGGAGATGATGTCGAGCTGGCGAATGAAGTCGAGCAGTTGCATCAGGCTGTGCTCTGCCGCATCGAGCAACAGCTGCTGGCGAAAGAGGTCCTGACAGCTGTAACCGGTGATACACAGTTCGGGGAAGACGATGAGCTCCACGCCTCGGCCCTCAGCCTGCGCGATGAGCGACTCTATCTCCTTGATGTTTTGCAGGCAGTCGGCCACCTTCACAACGGGCACCGCACTCGCCACTTTTACAAATCCGTATTCCATGATCTTATCTTCTTTTTGCCTGGATATTATTCTAATTACCTACCAAAATCCAACCCACCGTATAGTCTCTCCCTCCCTTGGGAGGGCTGGGGTGGGCCTATAGTCTCTCCCTCCCTTGGGAGGGCCGGGGTGGGCCTATGCTTCCCCCTCCCTTGGGCCGGGGTGGGCCCCTACCTCACCACCACCTGTGTGGCCCCGTAGCCATACTCCTGGAACGAGGCGTCTTGGTAAGTGTACGACTTGTATTTGTAGTTGAGCTCGTTGATCAGCGCACGGCGCAGCACGCCCTCGCCCTTGCCGTGGATGAAGATGAGCTTCTGTCCCTTGTGGGCGGCATGCTCGGCCAGTGTGTCGCGGAAGATCTTGAGCTGGTATTCCAGAATCTCGCCCGCCGACATGCCGCGCGTGGTGTCGAGCACCTCTTCGGCATGCAGGTCTACGACGATGGCGTCGTCGAGCCCGCGGTGGCGGATGTAGGGCGAGTTGCGCTTGTTGCCCTTGCGCTGGTCGTCGCTGTAGCGGCCCACGAGCTGGTCGCGCTTGGAGGTGGCGTTGTCGGCCGACTGCGATGGGCTGCTGCCCTTGTACATCTCGCGTTTCAGCGCCTTGGCGTCGGCCACCAGCGGACGTGCCGGCTGGTCGTCCTCGACGATGGCGTAGAGCAAGACGGGCTGCTCGAAGAAGTCGGTGTCTTCGAAGGTGTGCTGCTTGTAGAACTTCATGGGGTCGATGCGCAGCTGCACGTCGACGGCAGGCTTGATGATGAACGGCTTGTCGCGCTTGTAGGCGATGAGCTGTACGGCCACGCGGTCGAGATGGTTGATCTCCTCGCGCTCCACCTCTTCTATATATAGCTTGGTGTTGGGCTCCACCTCACCCTGCGCCTTGAGACTCCAGCTGTTGCCCTCGGCCATGAGGCAGGCATACTGCATGTAGTAGTTGCTGTCGTTGACGAAGTAGACCTCGAACCTCGGGTTGGTGACCACCTTGAGGTCGATGGGCACGAAGGCCAGGTATGCCGACAGCTGGTTGCCGCCCTTGCGCTCCTCGGCCTGCGGCCTGAAGGTCACCTCGCGGGTGTCGTCGACCACATCCTCCACGGTCATGTCCACCGTCTCGTCCTGACCGTCGCGCATCATGGCACTCACCGACCTGCCGCCGCGCTGCAGCGGGGTCTCTTCGGCCTTGCGCTCCTCGGCCTCGGCACGCCGGTTGATGATGGTGGCCGTGCTGTAGTCGTCGCTGTCTACCACCACCACCTCGGTGAGGGGCATGGGTATCTGGAAGCCGTCCTCGTCTTCCACCAGTACGATGTTCTTGCCCTGGAAGCCGGCCACCTTGCCGCCGCCGGTCTCTCGCAGGAAGTTTACCTTATCTCCTATCTTCATGTGTCTGTTGCTTTTGGGGGTTGTTGTTGATGTGTTCAGGGTATGAGCAAACTGGAGTCGCCGTAGCTCAGAAACCTGAAGTCGTGGGCCAGCGCATAGTCGTAGACCTTGCGCCAGTCGCCCTTGAGAAATGCGCTCACCAGCAGCAGCAGGGTGCTCTGCGGCTGGTGGAAGTTGGTGATGAGCATCTTCACGATCTTATATGCATAGCCCGGCGCAATGATGATCTGCGTGCTCGAGTGGAGGGCCTCCAGGCCGTCGCGGTCGAGATAGTCGAGCAGGTGGCCTATGGCCTGCATGACGCTGACGGGCTGTCCGTCGACGAGCACCAGTCCCTCGTCGTTGTGGGGCAGGTCGTAGGGCTCCCACTGGCTCACATGGAGGTCGTCTTCGGTGAGGGCGGGGGTCATGGCCAGCTTCACGCCCATATAGTAAAGGCTCTCGAGCGTGCGCACGCTGGTGGTGCCCACCGCCACTGCCCTGCCCTCGTGCTGCAGCAGCCGCTCGAAGGTGTGGCGGTGAACGACGATATACTCGGTGTGCATGTGGTGTCCCTCGATCTCGTTCGACTTCACGGGCTTGAAGGTGCCGGCGCCCACGTGCAGCGTCACCTCGTCGCGCACGATGCCGTGGACATCGAGGTCACGCAGCACGTCATCGGTAAAGTGCAGGCCCGCCGTAGGTGCAGCCACGCTGCCCTTGACCTTGGAGTAGACGGTCTGGTAGGTCGTTTTGTCGCTCTCCTGTGTGTCGCGGTTGAGGTACGGGGGGATGGGCAGCTCGCCCACAGCCTCGAGTATCTCGGCGAAGTTCACCTGCGGGTTGTCCCAGTCGAAGTCGACCCAGTAGTTGGTGCCCCCACCCTTCTGTCCGGTGAGGGTGCGGTCGAGGGTGGCCGTGAGCATGAGGTGCTGGCCCTTGATGTCGAACGCGCGGCGCAGCGTGCCCTCCTTCCATTTCTTGAGGTTGCCGATCATGCACAGCCAGCTGCAGTGGCCGGTGGTCTGGAACATCTGTTCGTAGTCGGTGGGCGCTGCAGGCTCCATGAGAAACACCTCGATGAGTGCGCCCGTCTCCTTGCGGAAGTGCATGCGGGCCTGAATGACGCGGGTGTTGTTGAACACCATGAGACAGCCCTTCGGTAGGTACTGTGGCAAGTGGAGGAAAATGTCCTCCGACACCTCACCCTGCCTATAAAGCAGCAGCTTGCTGTGGTCGCGCTGTGCCAACGGGAACTTGGCGATGCGGGCGTCGGGAAGGTCGTATTGATAATCGCTGATATGGATATGCTTTGTGTTCATCTTATGTTATACTGTCATGAAATAGAGCCATAGCCCTTAAGGATAAAGGCCGATGCTCAGCAGGCTGCGGATGACCGCTGCCGCCACGGTGAACACCATCACAGACAGCACCACGTCGATATCGATGACGCTGTAGCCTGTGCGGGTGTACTGTGAGGATACATAGTTGAGCCGGGGGGTAACCTTGAAATAGAAATGATGGAACACCATGTAGCTCAGGCCGCCGGCCACGCAGCCCCAGAGCAGGCCGCAGAGAATGTCGCCGGGATAGTGCAGACCAAGGTACATGCGGGTCCAGCAGTTGACCAGCGACCAGATAACCAGGGCGCTGCCAAACAGCCGGTTGCGTACCAGCAGACCGAAGAAGACGGCCAGCGACATGGTGTTGGCGGCATGGGCCGAGAAGAAACTGAACGACATGCCGCGGTGGTTGTCAACCACGTCGACGGCATATTTGATGATGGGGTCGTTGGACGGCCGGGGGCGGCCCACCAGGGGCTTGACGATGCCGTCGGCCATGCCGTCGGCCAAGAGGATGCAGAGCAGCGAGCAGCCCACGATGATACCGATCTGCAGCATGGTCTCGTTGTTTTTCACCACGAGGTAGAACAGCGCGACATACAGGGGCAACCACGTGACACCTGCCGTGAGCGACTCAGCCAGGCGGTCGACAAACAACGAGTCGCTGCCGTTGAACCACATCAGCAGTTCCTGGTCTAAAGCGATGAGACGATCAAGCATCATTTCTTGTCCTAGGGTTATATCTGTTCGAGCCGGTCAGAGGGTACCCAACCCTCGCGGCCGTCGGCCACGCGGATGGCATACCAGCCCTTCATGCTTTTGTCGGTAATCTCAACACGTGTGCCTTCGTGGAGCACGAAGTCGTCGGCGCTGTTCTTCACCGGCGTGTCTTTTACGCTCACCGACGGAGCGATGACGATGGCCCCGGTGCGGTGCTCGAGCAACGTCTTCTGCTGCCAGGCAAAGAGCCCCGAGAAGATAAAGGTCAGAACGAAGAAGACGCTGCCGAAGAAGCCGACCTTGCGGACGGCCATCTGTGGGGCAAAGAGATAGGTCAGCATCAGCAGCAGGGCGAGCACGATGGCACCAATGCCCACCTTGGCCCAGCGGTCTACGCTGGTGAAGTTGACCATGCTCTTGTACCACGACACGAAGAACATCTCGCTCTGGGGCGTGATCTTGTCGATGGTCTTCGACCTGGCAAACTGGAGGTTGAAACGGATATCCTCGTCGCCCGGCGAGAGCAACGAGGCACGCTCGTAGGCCAGGATGGCCTGCGTGAGACTGTCGGTGCGGAAGTAGGCGTTGCCGAGATTATAATACAGGTCGGCCGACACGCCGCGCCTGAGCAGGTCGCGATAGTCGGTAATGGCCTGCTGGTAGTTGCCCACCTTGTAGGCCTTGTCGGCATCTTGCTTGGTGATGGCCCATGACTCCAGGGGCAGGCCGGCGATGACACTTGCCAATACCAGCAGGTTCAGCACGGCAGCCCAACGGTGGCGGATATGCAGTATCTTCATTGCTTCGACTTTTTCATTACGTGTTCTATCTCCATGATGGCTGTCATGGCCGACTGGAAGGTCTTCTCCATGTTGCCCGACACGTCGCCGGGGGCATAGCGCTCAAACTCGCACTCATCGAGGGCCGAGAGGAAGAGCTGCACGGTGTTGTCGTCCACGCGGTGGGCGGTGAGCTTCTCGGAGATGTTCTCGCGCGAGAGCTGCTCCACAGGGATGTTGAGCTTGTAGCTCACATAGCCCCACAGGGCACGCAGCACCTCATCGAAGAACTCGTCGGAGCGACCCTTGAACATCAGCAGGCTGGCTTTCTTCAGGCGCTTGCGGGCCATCTTGCTGGCGTGCTTGCCACGCATCTTCACCACGTCGGCATTGTCGATGGCACGCTTGCGGAAGACGATGAGCAGCACGATGAACGCAAGCAGGGGAATGAGCAGGCTCACCCAATAGGTGGTGCTGCCAAAGAATCCGTTGCTCGCCGCGCCCAGACTGCTTAGCCCCTCCTTAATGGTGCGGATGTCGTTGTCCTTCGGCACGTCGTAGGTGGCCGAGGTATTCTTGCCGTCGCCAGGCGTCACGGTCAGCGCGAAGGGCTTGGTCTTGACGGTCTTATAGGCGTTCGACTGGGTGTCGTAGTAGGTCAGCGACACCTCGGGGATGGTGAACTGACCCTGGTTGCGGGGCACCACGAGGAAGTCGTAGACCATGTTGCCGCCCACGCCGCTGGTGGTGAGCTTGGTCTTATCGGTGATCTTGGGGTCGTACTTGTCGAAATCCTTGGGGAAGTTGACCTCGGGCAGCTTGATGAGCTTGAGGTTGCCCGTGCCCGAGACGACGACGCGCAGGGTGACGGGGTCGCCGGCCTTGACGGTCGTCTTGCTGAGCTGCGCGGAGATGTTGAATCGTCCCACGCCGCCCGAGAAGTCGGCGGGCTTCTGCGGCAGCGGGTCGACCTGTATGGTGAGGCCCGGCGCCACAATGTTGCGTTTGACCTCCACATAGCCCGAGCCGCCGTTGAAGAAGGCCTCGAAAGGATCGACGGCCCTGTTCTGCTGCACCACGATGCCCTTGAACGTCACGCTCGGGATCTCGAGCTTGCCGGTCATCTGCGGATAGAGCAGGTACTGGCGCCACACCACGGCGCGATAGGCCCGGCCGTTGACGTTCTCGATATGGAAGCTCTTCTGCTGCGGCAACTCAATCTCCTGGGTGTGGAAACCCACGAGGTCGGGCATCTTGACATCGAGCGAGGTGAGGTCTACCAGCGTAAAGACCTTATAGGTGAGCAGCACAGCCTCCTGCTCGTGTACGCGCTGCTTGCTGGCCGACACCTTGATGAAGAGGTCGTTGCCCGAGATGGGCGAGCCCGCGGCACGCATCTGCTGCTCCGCGCGGTCGTCGTCGTGCATCCTGGGCGCGCTGCCGTTACCCTGCGCCTGCCCCGACACGGTGACCTTGGCCGACCGCGACACCACATGCTTGCCATTGACGCGGGCATGTGCCGCAGGGATGGTGTAGGTGCCGTTCTTGGCGGCATAGAGCGTATAGGTGAACGTGATGGACGACGAACTGCTGGTATGACCGTTCACCATCTGGTAACTCGACTGCTGCGAGGTGTATGGCCCGGCGATGACCTCCAGGCCCTCGGGGATATTGCCAGCCCTGAAGTCCTCCACGTCCTGGGTATTGATGGTGTAGGCCAGCCTGAAGTTCTCGCCCGCGGCGACGTGCGACGGCACCGAGACGCTGATCTGCCCCTGTGCGGCATTGATGCCGAACACCAGGCCCAACAACAGTAAAAAGATATGTAAACTACGACATGTCATGTTCTAAACCTTTACCAATTCTTTTGCAACCGGCGACGCTGCGGCTGCTGTTGTGCCTGCTTGAGTCGCTGTTGTGTGGCCTTCTCAGCCTGCACGGCATAGTTGAGCAGCTGCTCGGCATTTTCCTTGCTCATCTGGTCCTTGGGCTGCTTCTGCTGTTGCTCCTTGTCCTTCTGCTGCTTGTCGCTATGCTGGTTGTCTTTGTCCTTCTGCTGCTTGTCTTTGTCCTGCTTGTTCTTATCCTTGCCGCCGCCACCGCCGTTCTGCTTCTGTTTTTTCTGCAGGCGCTTGCACAGGGCCAGGTTGTATCGCGTCTCGTTGTCGGCAGGATTGTTGCGCAGGCTCTCCTTGTAGGCCTCGATGGCCTCGCCGTACATCTGGTGCCCCTGGCAGATCACGCCGATGTTGTGGTAGACCATGGCCTTGCGCATCTTGGCCGTCTCGCTCTTGCCCGCAGCCTGCAGCTGCACCACGGCCGCCGAGTCTTTCTGCTGTTGCATGAGGGCACAGCCCAGGTTGTACATGGCCTGCGTGTTGCGCGGATTCTTGCTCAGCGCCTTGCGGTATTCGATCTCGGCCTTGGCATAGTTCTGCTGCCTGAACAGCTTGTTGCCATTGCGGATCAGCTGCCGGTCGGTCTGTGCCTTGGCCTGTGGCGTGCAGAGCAGACAGGCTACGACCATCATGATATATCCTAGTATCTTCATGCCTTGGGTTGTCTTTTCTTAAACAGTCTGACGTTCCTGAGACGGGGATTCTTCGACTCGAGGATGCAGATCTCTATGATCATCAGGAGGATGGCGATGAGCCCGAATGCCTGGAACTGCTCGTCGTACTCGCTGTAGATCAGCGAACTGGTCTCGCCCTTCTGCAGCCGGGCCAGTTGGTCGTTGAGCTGTTCCTGCGCCTCAGAGGTATTGTCTACGTGGATATAGGTGCCACTGCCGGCCTTGGCAATGTCCTGACACATCTGCTCGTTGAGCCTCGACATTACGGTCTGGCCCGTGGCATCGGTCATGTAGCCCTGTCCGTCGGGGATGGGGGCACCCTTGGGGTCGCCCACACCCAGAATGAAGACATTGATGCCGCGCTTGCGGGCCTCCTTGGCCGCCTCCAGGGCGCCGCCCTCGTGGTCTTCGCCGTCGGTGATGACGATGATGGCGCGCCCCACCTTCTCCTGCTGGGTGAAGCTGTGCATGGCCACGCCGATGGCCCGTGCGATGTCGGTGCCCTGCGTGGCGATAAGCGAAGGGTCGATGTTCTGGAGGAACATCTTGGCCGACACATAGTCGCTGGTGATGGGCAGCTGCACAAAGGCGTCGCCGGCAAAGACCACCAGTCCGATCTTGTCGTTGGTGAAGTGGTCGACCATGTTCTCTACAAGCATCTTGCTCTTGTCGAGACGACTGGGCACCACATCCTCGGCCCGCATCGAGTTGGAGATATCCAGGCAGATGATGGCCTCTATGCCGTTGCGCTTCTCTTGCGACACCTTGGTGCCCATCTGCGGACGGGCGACCATGAGGATGAGCACGGCCAGCACGGCCAGCAACAGCACAAACTTCACCGCGGGGCGATAACGCGACACGTCGGGCATGAGGCCCTTGACGAGCGCATAGTCGCCAAACTTACGCAGACGACGACGCTGCTGCCGCACCATGAGGAGCCAGAGCAGCAACAGCAGCGGTATGACCAGCAACAGCCAGAGGTATATGGGATCTTCGAATCTAAGCATATTCATCAATCTTTGTCAGCGACAGCCCCGTCAGGGCAGGCGCCTCAAGAACGTATTACGCAGCAGCAGCTCGAGCAGCAGGCACAGCACGGCAGCGATGGCAAAGGGCTGGTAGGCCTCGTAGCGCTTGGAGAACTTGGTGACGTTCATGCGCGTCTTCTCCAGCTTGTCGATGTCGCGGTAGATCTGCTTGAGCTCGCGGTTGTTGGTGGCCCGGTAGAAGTTGCCCTGTGTGGTGGCGGCGATGTCGCTGAGCGTCTTGGTGTCGATCTCCACCGGGATGTTGACATACTGTATAGTGCCGGCCACGGGCATGGGATAGCGGGCCACCTTGTTGGTGCCCACGCCGATGGTGTAGACCCTGATGCCCAGCGAGCGGGCAATCTGGGCGGCGGTCATGGGCGATATGTCACCCATGTTGTTGCTGCCGTCGGTGAGCAGGATCACCACCTTGCTCTTGGCCTTCGAGGTACGCAGGCGCGTCACGGCGTTGGCCAGGCCCATGCCCACGGCGGTACCGTCCTGTATGAGTCCACGGGCGGCAATGTCGGTGCGGACGTTCTGCAGCAGGTTGAGCAGCGAGGCATGGTCGGTGGTCATGGGGCACTGCGTGAAGGTCTCGCCGGCAAAGATGGTCAGACCGATATTGTCGTTGGGACGGCCCGAGATAAACTCTGCCGCCACATCCTTGGCCGCCTCCATACGGTTGGGACGGAGGTCCTCGGCCAGCATCGACGTCGACACATCCATGGCCAGCATAATGTCGATACCCTCCACCGTCTTGTTGTCCCACGAGTTGTGAGTCTGCGGGCGCGCCAGCACCACCACCACCAGCACAAAGGTGAGGCAGCGCAGCAGCATGGGCAGGTTCATCAGCCGCATGCGCAGGCTCTTGGGCGCATTGAGATAGGCGTGGGTGTCGCTCATGCGCATCGTGGGCTCGCTCTTCTTGCGGTAGAGGAAGAACCACAGCACATAGGGGATGAGCAAGAGCAGTAGCAGGAAGTATTCTTTATTTGCAAACTCCATTTTCTCAATTTATTTATAGGCATGCCCCGTCACCAGGCTCACACCATGAGCAGATACACATGGTAGAGGATGTAGGCCAGCAGGGCGGCGATGACCACGGCCAGCGTCCACAGCAGGCCCTTCATCACGTAGCGGCTCTCCTGCCTGCGGCGGTCGCTCTCCGAGAGCTTGGGCACGATCTTCTCCTCCACAGCCTGTCCCTCCTGCTTGGTCTCGTCGATGAAGTGGATGGCGTTGACCAGGTTGAGGTCGTTCTCGTTGATCATCGTCGAGTATTTGGCAAACTTCACCAGGTCGGCCGTGGTGAAGAGTTCCTGCAGCTCGCTGAGCATCTTGGGGTCGCCCGACTGCTGCAGGCGGGTGATGATTTCAGAGGAGGTCATCTCCATGGCGTTGAAGCCGAAGCGCTCCTCGATATATTTGCGCAGCGTGTCGGTGAGCTGGGTGTAGTAGGTCTTCTGGTCGTCGCTGGCCTGCAGGCGGCCGGCCTTGATTTTCTCGATCTCGCCCAGGGCACGCTGATGGGCCGGCACATGGCGCACAATGCGTATCTTGGCGATGATGGGACGGTTCTCGTGCAGGCAGACGAGCAGGTAGAAGGCCACCAGGGCCAGCACCAGCACCAGCAGCGACAGCCACACATAAGGGCTCCACTCGGCCCAGAGGAAGGGGTTGTCTTGCACGTCCTTCGGGGGGTAGAACTGGTTGGGGTGCAGCGTGTCGACATCTACGGTGATGACCTTCAGCGCCGCCGTGCCGCCCTTGTAGCTCTTGCCGTCGACCTTCACCGCCAGGCCGGGGATGGAGTATAGCTTCTCGTCGAACGAGGTGATGGTATATACCTTCTCTACCTTGAGCTGGCTGCCCTCGCTGCCCACGGTGTCGGCCGCATGGGCCTCCACCACCTCCACGCCGGGCACCACATACTGTGCGGCCTTGAGCGCAGGCCACTGCAGGTGCGAGCCTTGGGGCAGGGTGACGGCCAGGCGCAGCTGCGTCTGCTGCCCGATGAGGATGGCCACCGAGTCGACGGTCTGTTCCACCACCACCTGTGCGCGGCCATAGAGGCCGAGCAACAGCAGGGGGATGACCATCAGATATTTCAACTTAATATGTTCCAACATTCTCTAGTCTTATTGTTAGCATAGCCTCACCGCTCTGACAAGACAGCAAACCTAGCTGCGCATCTTGAAGAGCATCATCAGGGCCTTGGTAAAGTCTTCATTGGTGGCCACCGACGTCCAATCGACCTGGCTCTTGGCGAAGGTCTGCTGCAAGGCAGCCTCGCGGGCCATCCAATAGCGCGTATGGGCCAGGCGCAGCTTCTTGCTCGAGGTGTCGATAAACATCTCGTGGCCCGTCTCGGCATCGCGCACCTTCATCAGACCCACATCGGGCAACATCTTGGCACGCGGGTCGTACACCTGTATGGCAACGACATCGTGCTTGCGGTTGGCAATCTCCATCTCCTTGCCAAAGTCCTTGCGGTCGTAGAAGTCGCTGATGATGAACGACGTGCAGCGGCGCTTCATCACCTGGGTGAGGTAGGCCGTGGCCATGGCGATGTCGGTCTTGCGACTCTCGGCATGGAAGTCGAGCATCTCGCGGATGATATACAGGATGTGGCGGCGGCCCTTCTTGGGCGGGATGTACTTCTCTATACGGTCGGAGAAGAAGATGACGCCGATCTTGTCGTTGTTCTGTATGGCCGAGAAGGCGATGGTGGCCGCTATCTCGGTGGCCATGTCGCTCTTGAGCTGACGGCTCGTGCCGAAGTCGAGCGACCCCGAGACATCGATGAGCAGCATGACGGTGAGCTCGCGCTCCTCCTCAAAAACCTTGACGTAGGGATGATGGAAACGGGCCGTGACGTTCCAGTCGATGTCACGCACGTCGTCGCCGAACTGATACTCCCTGACCTCCGAGAAGGCCATGCCCCGGCCCTTGAAGGCCGAGTGGTATTGTCCGGCGAAGATGTTCTGACTCAACCCTCGGGTCTTGATCTCGATCTTCCTTACTTTTTTCAGTATATCGCTCGTATCCATCGGTTGGTGGGTTGGCGGGTTGGCGGGCTGGCAGACCGGCTTGTTGGCGGGCTGGTGGCTAAGCAATCACCCTAATGAGCAAACAGCCATCACACCAGCCCACCAACAAGCCAACCCACCAACAATCCTCAAGGCACTTCTACCTTATTAATAATCTTGCTGACAATCTCTTCGCTGGTCACATTGCTGGCCTCGGTCTCATAGCTCAGGCCGATGCGGTGGCGCAGCACGTCGTGGGCCACGGCACGCACATCCTCGGGCACCACATAGCCGCGGTGCTTGATGAAGGCATAGGTGCGCGAAGCCTTGGCCAGACTGACGCTGGCACGCGGACTGCCACCGAAGGTGATGAGGTCTTTGAGCTCGGGCAGACCGTAACGGTCAGGATAGCGCGAGGCAAACACGATGTCGGCAATATATTGCTCGATCTTCTCGTCGATATACACTTGGTTCACCACCTCGCGGGCCCTGATGATCTCCTGTGCCGTGGTCACGGGTGTCACCGTGGGCATGCTGCCCTGAATGTTCTCACGGATGATGAGCTTCTCCTCCTCGAGTGTGGGATAGCCGATGACCACCTTCAGCATGAAACGGTCGACCTGAGCCTCGGGCAGCTGGTAGGTAC
>JBHAFS010000040.1:0-4358 GCA_041856205.1 Prevotella sp. | reverse complement strand
CTCCCTAACCCTCCCGGGGGGAGGAAAAAGCTCGCCCTTGCACACAGTGGGAGGGAAGGCTCAACTCAGAAAACCATCATTTGAGTATGGTAAAACAAACTCCCCGACTTTTCTCATTGAGAAAGGTCGGGGAGTTTTTCGTTGGTATATTCCTTCAATATCGTGGATCATTTTTCAATATCGTGGTGCAATGGCGCTAAACATATTTCTCGCCCTTCTTCAGCGCCACCTCATTGACGTACTTGCGGATGAGGGCCGAAGAGTCTTCTTTCTTGCAGATGAGCAGCACATTGTCCTTTTCAGCCACGATGAAACCATCAAGACCGCTGATCACACCCAGCCGGTCTTTCGGCAACTTGATGATATTGTGGTGGCTGTTTTCAATCATCACGTCGGAGCCCACCACCACGTTGTCGTCGCCGGACTTCTGCTGTGACTCATACATACTATGCCATGTACCCAGATCTGCCCAGCCAAAGCTGCAGCGCATCACATACACGTGCTCAGCCTTCTCCAGTATGGCTGACTCGATGCTCAGGTTGGGATAAGAGGGAAAATGCTCCAGCATATAGCTCTCCTCCTGTTCGGGAGAGGCATAGAAGTTGATGCTGTCAAGTTGTCTGAGCACCACGGGCAGCTGCCTGGTCAGTTCTTCCCACGTCGTCTTCACGCTGACGAAAAACACACCGGTGTTCCAATAAAACTCACCGCTGTCCATAAACACCTGCGCAAACTGCCGCTCGGGCTTCTCGGTAAACGACTTCACAGTGTAGAAGCCTTCCTCCACGGGATCGCCCAACTGGATATAGCCATAGCCTGGTTCCGGCCGTGTCGGCTTAACGCCCATGACCAGAAATCCCTCATGCGCAGAGACAAAGGCAAAGCCATCGTGGACATTGCGCTCGAAAGCGGCCTCGTCCATCACAGCCTGATCGGAAGGCACCGTGACGATATTGGCCTTGGCATCCTCGCGCGCGATGCGATAGGCGGCCCAAGCCAGGCTCGGCGCTGTATTGCGCTGCACCGGTTCTGCAAGGATATGGTCGCGCGCCACCTCGGGCAACTGCTCGCGCACCAGGTCGACATAGTCGATGTTTGTACTGACAAAGATATGCCCGGGAGTCACAAGCTTAGCCATACGGTCGTAAGTCTGCTGCAACTGTGTGCGTCCGGTACCAAAAAAGTCAATGAACTGTTTGGGATAAGACTCTCGGCTGTAAGGCCATAAACGCTGTCCCTTACCGCCCGCCAATATCAAACAGTAGTCGTTGTCACTTCTTGTCGTCATGTTTCTTAGGGTATAGGATTTAAATTCTTGTACGAAATTACGATTAATCTTCGAGACCACAAAACGTTTTACACTCTTTTTGTGTATTTTAATCATCGTGTCCATTGTGTACGTTCACATCTTCGCAACTCCTTTTCCTTATTTCTAATCATTGGCATTTGGGCGACAACCTTCGTCATTTATCATCTCCACAGAACTTTTCGCTGCTTTTACTTTCCTATCTTTATAGTTTTTACTACCTTTGCACAGTATTTCATCGATGATATGAACAAGAAACAGATACTTCTGATCAACGACATGGCAGGCTATGGCAAGGTGGCCACAGCAGCCATGCTTCCCATCCTTTCTTATATGGGGCTCCCCACCTATAACCTGCCTACCGCTTTGGTAAGCAATACGCTGGACTATGGCAAGTTCAACATTCTTGACACCACCGACTATATCCAAGGCGTTTTTCCTGTTTGGAAGGAGCTGGGCTTTAGCTTCGATGCCATCGCCACGGGCTTCATCGCTTCTGAGCGTCAGGCCGAGATCGTCTCGGCATACTGCAAGCAGGAGGCAGCCCACGGCACGACGATATTCGTAGACCCTATCATGGGCGACGAAGGAAAACTGTACAATGGTGTGACGCCGGCCACCATCCAGAGCATGCTGGAGATGATCGCTGTGGCTGACCTGATCTTCCCCAACCATACCGAGGCCTGCTATCTCACGGGCAGCGAGTACCATGCCGAAGGCGTCAGCAAGCAGGAGGCTCACACGCTGCTTGACAAGCTGCACGACACAGGCGCCAAATCAGTACTCATCACCTCCATTCCCGTTGAGGGACAGCACTGCGTGGCCGGATATAACGACCAGCGGGGAGAATATTTCCTGCTGCCCTACACCGAGATACCGGTGCATTTCCCCGGCACGGGAGACATCTTTTCGGCTGTGCTGATCGGCAATCTGCTCAACGGCAAATCACTACGTCTCTCCACCCGCATCGCCATGGATGCTGTATACCGGCTCATCGACCTCAATAAGAACAATGCCGACAAGAACCGCGGCATACCCTTGGAAAACTATCTCAACGTACTGGATGAGTAATCCTTGCTGTTGTGAAATACAAGAAGACTTCAAGTATACAATGTTGTAAATAACATGGACTGGTTTACTTCTCTCTTTACTGTTCATTCCTCGATACAGACCGTTGTCATCATCTCCTTGATCATCGCGGCAGGTCTGGCATTGGGCAAGATACGCATCATGGGCATCTCGCTGGGCATTGCCTTCGTGTTTTTCGTGGGCATCGTAGCCGGCAACATCGGCATGTCTGTCGACAAGGTGACGCTCGACTACGCCGAGACCTTCGGTCTGTCGATGTTTGTCTACTGTCTGGGACTGCATGTGGGCCCCAACTTCTTCGGCTCCTTGCGCCACGAGGGCATGATGCTCAACGTGTGGAGTCTGGCCGTCATCATCCTGGGCACCGCCTTTGCGCTGGCACTCTCGCCGTTGACAGGCATCAGCATACCGGTGATGACAGGTCTGCTCTGCGGTGCCACGACCAACACACCTGCCCTCGGTGCCGCCACGCAGGCACTGGCTCACGCCGGACTTCCCAGCAGCGATACGGCACTGGCCACGGCTGTCACCTATCCACTCGGTGTGGTCGGCGTGATCATCGCTATGGTTCTTATCCGTAAGTTCTTCGTGAAACCGGCTGATCTCGAAGTCAAGAAACTCAGCGACGACAACCATACCTATATTGCACAGTTCAACGCCATCAACCCGGCCATCATCGGTCGCACGATCCAGCAGATCGCTCAGATGACCCACGTGAAGTTTATCATCTCACGCATCTGGCGCGGCAAACAAGTGCTCGTACCGGTGGCAACGACAGAACTGCACGTCAACGACAAACTGCTTGTCGTCACCAACAAAGAGGACGAGCAGGCCATGACGCTGCTCTTCGGAAAGAAAGAAAATGATCAGGACTGGAACAAGGAGGACATCGACTGGAACGCCATCGACGCCAACGTAGAGAGCCGCGTATGCGTTATCACACGTCCCTCGCTCAACGGCAAGCACCTCGGTGCACTGCACATGCGGCAGGCTTATGGTGTCAACGTCAGCCGCGTGATCCGTGGCGACATCAAGCTACTGGCCAGCGATGACCTGCGACTGGAATACGGCGACCGCATCACTATCGTGGGCAAACACGAGAACCTCGACAACGCTGAGCATTTCTTCGGCAACTCGGTCAAGACACTGGAGGAGCCAAACATCGGCAGCATCTTCCTCGGCATTGTGCTGGGTCTCATTCTCGGCTCCATTCCACTCAGTTTGCCAGGCATGGAGTCCCCGATCCGCCTGGGCATTGCTGGTGGTCCGATCATCATGGGCATTATCGTCGGAGCCCTCGGTCCCCGTCTCCACCTCATCTCTTATACGACGCGCTCGGCCAGCCTCATGCTCCGCAAGTTGGGACTGAGCATCTACCTGGCCTGCCTGGGACTCGATGCCGGCAAGGATTTCCTCTCCACAGTCATCAAACCTGAGGGCCTCGTCTGGGTGGGCATTGGCTTCCTCATCACCCTCGTGCCTATTCTTATCATCGGCGTCATCGCTCTCAAAGCCCATCGCTATGACTTCGGAACCATTTGTGGCATCCTATGCGGCAGCATGGCGAACCCGATGGCACTGGGCTACGCCAACGATACGCTCAAAGGCGACACGGCAAGCATCTCCTACGCTTCGGTCTATCCCTTGGGCATGTTCATTCGAGTGGTCATCGCGCAGATGATTATCATGTTCTTTGTTTAGGGCTGCCTAAGCGTGCCTGGCATTGACCCGGCACGCAGAATAATTCTGACAAAATCCCTTCATCCTGAACTTGCAATCCAGAGAAGGCGAAAATGGAAAATCGGCTTATTTACCTCAGATTTGTAGTGTGAAATGATGGAAACATCCCGATGAAAGGGTGAAAACAGCCTGTTTGTAGTGTCAAAAAGGCGAGATGACTCGGTCAAAACGCCGAGATGACCATAAGAAAAAGGTACTTTGAGGAAAAATTCTCTAGAGAATT
>JBHAFS010000039.1:0-12580 GCA_041856205.1 Prevotella sp. | reverse complement strand
TTTGACCTCGAAGATAGTCTCGAAATCTGACAAAGCTAATTAATAGAACCCACCTATATAGAGAATTATGGACAACCGATATATGATGCGGGGCGTGAGCGCCGCCAAGGAAGATGTGCACAACGCCATCAAGAACATTGACAAGGGACTGTTTCCCCAGGCCTTCTGCAAGATCATACCCGATGTGCTGGGCGGCGACCCCGACTACTGCAACATCATGCACGCCGACGGCGCCGGCACCAAGTCGTCGCTGGCCTATATGTACTGGAAAGAGACGGGCGACCTGAGCGTGTGGAAAGGCATCGCGCAGGACGCCATCGTGATGAACACCGACGACCTGCTCTGCGTGGGGGCGGTGGACAACATCCTCGTGTCGAGCACCATCGGCCGCAACAAGATGCTCGTGCCGGGCGAGGTCATCAGTGCCATCATCAACGGCACCGACGAGCTGCTGGCCCAGTTGCGTGAGATGGGCGTGGGCATCTGGCCCACCGGCGGCGAGACGGCCGACGTGGGCGACCTGGTGCGCACCATCATCGTCGACTCTACCGTCACCTGCCGCATGCGCCGCGCCGACGTCATCGACAATGCCAACATCCGTCCGGGCGATGTCATCGTGGGACTGAGTTCCACGGGGCAGGCTACCTACGAGCAGAGCTACAACGGCGGCATGGGCAGCAACGGACTGACCTCGGCACGCCACGACGTCTTCGCCAAGTACCTGGCCGAGAAATATCCCGAGAGCTACGACCATGCCGTGCCCCAGGAGCTGGTGTACAGCGGCAAGTACCGACTCACCGACGCCGTCGACGGCGTGACGGTGGATGCCGGACAGCTGGTGCTCTCGCCCACACGTACCTATGCCCCCGTCATCAAGAAGCTGCTCGATGAGCTGCGCCCCGAGATCCACGGCATGGTACACTGCACGGGTGGCGCACAGACCAAGGTGCTGCACTTCGTGGGCGACAACTGCAAGGTGGTGAAGGACAACATGTTCCCCGTGCCGCCGCTCTTCAAGGCCATCCACGACTGCTCGGGCACCGACTGGCGGGAGATGTACCAGGTGTTCAACATGGGTCACCGCATGGAAATCTACGTGCGCCCGGAGGTGGCCCAGCAGGTCATCGCCGTGAGCGAGAGCTTCGGCATCGAGGCTCGCGTGGTGGGACACATCGAGGAAGGACAGCGTTCATTAACCATCCAATCAGAATTTGGAGAATACAACTATTAATGGCAGACAACAACAACATATTAGAGAAACTGGATGGTCTGGAGGCCCGCTACGAGGAGGTGAGCACACTCATCACCGACCCCTCGGTCATTGCCGACCAGACACGTTACGTCAAGCTCACCAAGGAATACAAAGACCTGGGCGACATCATGGATGCCCGCAGGCGGTACATCGACTGCCTCAACGCCATCCGTGAGGCCAAGGACATCCTGGCCAACGAGACCGATGCTGACATGAAGGAGATGGCCCGCGAGGAGCTGGCCACCAACGAGGCCCTGCAGCCCCGGCTGGAGGAGGAGATCAAGATAGCCCTCGTGCCCAAGGACCCCGAGGACGCGAAGAACGTGCAGATGGAGATTCGCGCCGGCGCCGGTGGCGACGAGGCCGCCCTGTTTGCAGGCGACTTGTTCAGCATGTACAAGAAGTTCTGCGACGACAAGGGATGGTCGCTCAGCGTGACTTACGTGTCGGAGGGCGCCGTGGGCGGCTACAAGGAAATCGACTTCGCCGTCACGGGCGACAGCGTGTATGGCGTTCTGAAATATGAGAGCGGCGTACACCGCGTGCAGCGCGTGCCCGCCACCGAGACACAGGGACGCATGCACACCTCGGCCGCCACGGTGGCCGTGCTGCCCGAGGCCGACAAGTTTGAGGTGAACATCAACGAGGGCGACATCAAGTGGGACACCTTCCGTTCGAGCGGTGCCGGCGGACAGAACGTCAACAAGGTGGAGTCGGGCGTGCGACTGCGCTACCCGTGGAAGAACCCCAACACCGGCGAGGTGGAGGAGATTCTCATCGAGTGTACCGAGACGCGCGACCAGCCCAAGAACAAGGAGCGGGCACTGAGCCGTCTCTATACCTATATATATGACCACGAGCACCAGAAATACATCGACGACATCTCCAGCCGCCGCAAGAGTCTGGTGTCGACGGGCGACCGCAGTGCGAAGATACGTACCTACAACTTCCCGCAGGGACGTGTCACCGACCATCGCATCGGCTTCACCACCCACGACCTGCAGGGCTTCATGGCCGGTAACATCCAGGAGATGATCGACGCCCTCACCGTGGCCGAGAATGCCGAGAAACTCAAGGAGAACGAACTTTAGTCCGTCAGCCTATGACACACCATTCCGATTATCAGCTATGGAAGAGGAAGCAAATCAAACAGCTGGGCTGGGTGATGCTTGCTTTTGCGGCGGGCCAGCTGCTGGCGTGGCTCGTGTCGCTGGTCATACCGATGAGCGACGATACGACAAGCCTCTGTGGCATCGTGACGGGCGCTGTGCTTGGTGCAGTCGGAACATATTATTATAAGCAGAACAAACATCATGAATCGTGAACAGTTAATAGAACAGATTTTCAAGAAGCAATCATTCCTCTGCGTGGGCCTGGATACCGACATCCGTAAGATTCCCGAGCACCTGCTCACCGCAGATGACCCTGTCTTCGAGTTCAACAAGCAGATTATCGACGCTACGGCGCCCTACTGTGTGTCGTACAAACCCAACCTGGCTTTCTACGAGAGCATGGGCCTAAAGGGCATGGCCGCCTTCGAGCGCACCATCGCCTACCTCAAGAAGTTCTATCCCCAGCATTTCATCATCGCCGACGCCAAGCGCGGCGACATCGGCAACACGTCGACGATGTATGCCCGCACGTTCTTCGAGGAATACAACCTCGACGCGCTCACCGTGGCCCCCTACATGGGCGAGGACAGCGTGACGCCCTTCCTGCAATACGAGGGCAAGTGGGTGGTGCTACTGGCCCTGACCTCCAACAAGGGCTCGCACGACTTCCAGCTCACGGCCGACGCCGGGGGCGAGCGCCTCTTCGAGAAGGTGCTGCGCGTGAGCCAGCAGTGGGGCAATGCCGACAACATGATGTATGTGGTGGGTGCCACGCAGGGCGAGATGTTCAAGGACATCCGCAAGGTGGCTCCCGCGCATTTCCTGCTCGTGCCCGGCGTGGGTGCCCAGGGCGGCAGTCTGCAGGAGGTGTGCCGCTATGGCATGACCCGCGACTGCGGGTTGCTGGTCAATTCGAGCCGTGGCATCATCTATGCCAGCAACGGCACCGACTTTGCCGAAGTGGCTGCCCAGAAGGCGCGCGAACTGCAGCAGGAAATGGCGGCCGAGCTGTCGAAAATACAGGCCTGAGGCTCTTTCGTTTCCCCTGCGGCAGTATTTAGGAAACGTTACTCTTTTGTTTCACAACTGTTGCCACACTGTGCAATAAGTATGCAATAATGGTCTATTTAGAACAAAATATGTATCTATTTCTTATCGGTTAAGAAATAAATTACTATATTTGCAGAAATGTTCAATCTGATTGAGAAAAATGGAATTTACCGCAAACCAAATTGCCCAATTCATCCAAGGTAAGGTTGAAGGTGACGGCAACGCCAGCGTACATACCTTTGCGAAGATAGAGGAGGGCATTCCTGGAGCTATATCCTTCCTTGCCAGCGACAAGTACATCAACTATATATACGAAACCCAATCGTCCATCGTCCTCGTTGACGAGAGCATCACACTCGACCGTCCTGTGAAGGCCACGGTCATCAGGGTGAAGAACGCGCGCGACTGCGTGGCTCGCCTGCTGCAGCTCTATGAGTCGACGAAACCCCGCAAGACGGGCATCGACCCGCTGGCCTTCGTATCGCCGTCGGCCAAAGTGGGGCAGAACGTATATATCGGCGCCTTCGCCTATGTGGGCGACGGCGCGGAAGTGGGTGACGGCACGCAGGTGTACCCCCATGCCACCATCTGCGACAATGCGAAGGTGGGGGCCGACTGCATCATCTATCCCCAGGTGAGCATCTACCACGACTGTGTGGTGGGCAACCGGGTGATCATCCATTCGGGCAGCGTCATCGGAGCCGACGGCTTTGGCTTTGCGCCCAACAACGAGCATACCGGCTACGACAAGATTCCGCAGATTGGCATCGTGAAGATCGAGGACGACGTGGAGATTGGCGCCAACACCTGCGTTGACCGCTCGACGATGGGTGCCACCGTTGTGCGCAAGGGCGTGAAGCTCGACAACCTGGTGCAGATTGCCCACAACACCGACATCGGTGAGAACACCGTCATGTCGGCACAGGTGGGCATCGCAGGCTCCACGAAGGTGGGGCAGTGGTGCATGTTTGGCGGCCAGGTGGGCGTGTCGGGTCATATCACCATCGGCGACCAGGTGTTCCTGGGCGCGCAGTCGGGTGTCCCCAGCTCGGTGAAGAGCAACCAGACACTCATCGGCACACCGCCCATGCAGCGTGTGCCGTTCTTCAAGAGTCAGGCCCTGTTCCAGAAACTGCCCGACCTGTACAAACAACTCAACGCCCTCCAGAAGGAGGTCGAGGAGCTTAAAAAGAATCAACAACACCAATAATGGATACTGCAAAACAACTTACACTTGGCGGAAGTTTCTCGCTCTTCGGCAAGGGTCTGCATACGGGCCTGAGCCTCACAGTGACCTTCAATCCCGCGCCCGAAAACACGGGATACAAGATACAGCGCATCGACCTGGAGGGCCAGCCCATCATCGACGCCGTGGCCGAGAACGTGGGCGACACCCAGCGTGGCACCGTGTTGCATAAGGGCGATATCCGTGTGTCGACCATCGAGCACGGCATGTCGGCACTCTATGCCCTAGGCATCGACAACTGTCTCATCCAGGTCAACGGTCCTGAGTTCCCCATCCTCGACGGATCGGCAGCCATGTATGTCGACAAGATCAAGGAGGTGGGCATCGTGGAGCAGACGGCACCCAAAGACTATTATATCATCCGCAAGAAGATTGAGGTACGCGATGAGGCCACGGGGTCGTGCATCACCATCCTGCCCGACCAGGACTTCTCCATCACGGCCATGTGTTCGTTCCAATCCAAGTTTGTGAGTAGTCAGTTTGCCACACTCGACAACATCAAGAGCTTTGCCACCGAGATAGCCCCGGCCCGCACCTTCGTCTTCGTGCGCGACATCGTGCCCTTGCTCGAGGCCAACCTCATCAAGGGCGGCGACCTCAACAATGCCATCGTGATCTACGAGCGCCAGGTGGAGCAGGACAAGCTCGACAAGCTGGCCGACCTGCTGAAGGTGCCGCACATGGATGCCACGAAGATTGGTTACATCCAGCCAAAGCCGCTGATGTGGGACAACGAATGTACGCGTCACAAGCTGCTCGACATCGTGGGCGACATGGCGCTCATCGGCAAGCCCATCAAGGGTCGCATCATTGCCACGCGCCCCGGTCATACCATCAACAACAAGTTTGCGCGGCTCATGCGCAAAGAGATCCGCAAACACGAGATACAGGCGCCCATCTACGACCCCAACGACGAGCCGTTGATGAACAACGAGCGCATCCGTCAGTTGCTGCCCCACCGCTATCCCATGCAGCTCATCGACAAGGTGGTGGCCATGGGTGCCACAAGCATTGTGGGTGTGAAGAACGTCACGGCCAACGAGCCCTTCTTCGTGGGCCACTTTCCCGATGAGCCAGTGATGCCCGGTGTGCTCCAGGTGGAGGCTATGGCCCAGTGTGGCGGCCTGCTGGTGCTGAGTCAGCTTGAGGAGCCTGAGCGCTGGTCGACCTACTTCCTGAGAATCGACGACGTGAAATTCCGCCACAAGGTGGTGCCCGGCGACACGCTCCTCTTCCGTGTCGAGCTGCTGGGTCCGGTGCGTCACGGCATCAGCTCAATGAAGGGCTATGTCTTCGTGGGCGACCATGTCGTGTCTGAGGCCACGTTCACCGCGCAAATCATCAAGAACAAATAACAACTATGAATCAAATCAGTCCGATGGCCTTCGTTCACCCGGAGGCCAAGTTGGGAGACAATAATATCATCGGTCCGTTCTGCTACATCGACCGCAACACCGTGTTGGGCGACAACAATGTGCTGCAGAACAGCGTGACCATCAATTACGGTGCCCGCATCGGCAACGGCAACGAGATCTTTCCCGGTGCCAGCATCGCCACCAAGCCTCAGGACCTGAAGTTCAGGGGCGAGGATACCCTCTGCGAGGTGGGCGACAACAACAGCATCCGCGAGAACGTCACCATCTCACGAGGTACGGCCTCGAAGGGCTTCACCCGTGTGGGCAGCAACTGTCTGCTCATGGAGAACATGCACGTGGCCCACGACTGTGTGTTGGGCAACAACCTCATCATCGGCAACTCCACCAAGTTTGCCGGCGAGGTGACCATCGACGACAATGCCATCATCAGTGCCACCGTGCTCTGCCATCAGTTCTGTCGCATCGGCGGATATGTGATGATCCAGGGCGGCAGCCGTTTCAGCCAGGACATCCCCCCTTATATCATTGCAGGCAAGGAGCCCATCCGCTATGCCGGCATCAACCTGGTGGGACTGCGCCGGCGGGGCTTCAGCAATGAGCTCATCGACCTCATCCACGAGGCCTACCGCCTGCTCTACAGCAAGGGCATCATCGCCGAGGGCATACAGGAGATCAAGAACAACCTCCAGATCACGCCCGAGATCCAGTATATCATCGACTTTGTATCCGCGTCGAAACGCGGCATCTTACGATAAACGATCATTTCAAGGCTATGTCGCTTGGCCGGGAAAGTAATGATTTCCGGCCGCTGACATAGCCTTTTCTTGTTTTTTGTCAGACGTCATTCCTTCCGTTATCCTCATGATGACCACCATCAACAGCACCCTTTCTTTGTCATGAAAACCCTCGTTGTCATCCTCGGCCCCACCGGGGTGGGCAAGACCGAGCTCTGCCTGCAGGTGGCCGAGCATCTGCGGGTACCCATCATCAATGCCGACTCGCGGCAGATCTTCGCCGAGATCCCCATCGGCACGGCAGCCCCCACGGTGGCCCAGCAGCAGCGTGTGCGCCACTACTTCGTGGGCACCCATCACCTGGCCGACTACTACAGTGCCTCGATGTACGAGCAAGACGTGCTGCGTCTGCTCGGCGACCTCTATGATGGCAAGGCCGATGACGGTGTGGTACACGATGTGGCCCTGATGACCGGCGGCAGCATGATGTATATTGACGCGGTGTGCGACGGCATCGACGACATCCCCACCGTCGACGACCATACCCGCGAGGAGATGAAACGGCGGCTGGACGAGGAGGGCCTGCCTGCCCTGGTCGACGAGCTGCGGCTGCTCGACCCCGAGCACTGGCAGGTGGTTGACCGGCAGAACCCCCGCCGTGTGGTGCATGCCCTGGAGATATGCCACATGACGGGCAAGACCTACACCTCCTTCCGCACCAACAGCCGCAGGCAACGACCCTTCCGCATCGTGAAGGTGGGGCTCAACCGCCCGCGCGAGGAGCTCTACGGCCGCATCAATGCCCGTGTGCTCGAGATGATGGCGCAGGGACTGGAAGAGGAGGCCCGCCGCGTGTATCCGCTGCGCGGACTCAACTCGCTCAACACCGTGGGTTACAAGGAGATGTTTGCCTGGTTCGACGGCACCATCGACCGCGACGAAGCCGTGCGCCAGATCCAGTCGAACAGTCGACGCTACATGCGCAAGCAGCTCACGTGGTTCAAGAAAGACGAGCGCATCAGATGGTTTTCGCCCGACAACATTGAAGATATCTTAAATTATATCGACATTCAAAGGCGGTGACTGACTTATTTCGTAATTTTGTATGATATTATGCCTCTGTACCAAGGCTGTGCCACGGGATAGTGGAAACGGCCGCGCAAGGAAGCAGGGCATCAAAACAACAGACGACAATGAAAGTACTCAAAAAGATCTTCGGCTGGCTGTGGCGCAAGGCCCGTGGCTTCTGGCCCTGGTATAAGAACCTGTATCGCGGACGTGCATGGTACACCAAACTGCTGATCGGCTTTGTCTCGTGCATCGTGGCCTTCATCCTCTACCTGGGTGCCGTCGACATCAACCTGTTCTGGCTCTTCGGCAAGAGTCCCGGCTACTTCTCGGGCATCATGGACCCCCAGACCTCACAGGCCTCCGAGATCTATAGTGCCGACGGCAAGCTCATTGGCAAATACTTCAACGAGAACCGCACGCCGGTGAAGTTTGACGAGGTCAATCCGGCCTTCTTCAAGGCCCTCATCGCCACCGAGGACGAGCGTTACTACAGCCGCCCGCGCGGAATGGCCGTCGACTTTGTGGGCATCCTCGGAGCCATGAAAGATGCCGCCCTGCATCACGATGGCCGCGGTGCCTCCACCATCACGCAGCAGCTGGCCAAGAACATGTTCAGGGTGCGGTCGCAATACTCTACCGGTCTGCTGGGCAAGATTCCCGGCCTCAAGATCCTCATCGTCAAGAGCAAGGAGTGGATCATCGCCACCAAGCTCGAGACGGTGTTCAACAAGCAGGAGATCCTGACGATGTATGCCAACACCGTCGACTTCGGGTCTAACGCCTACGGCATCAAGACGGCGGCCAAGACCTATTTCGACACCACGCCCAACGACCTCTCCACCCAAGAGGCTGCCGTGCTGGTGGGAATGCTCAAGGCCACGACGGCATACAATCCCAAGTCGAACCCCAAGAACAGCCTGCGCCGTCGCAACACCGTGCTCGACAATATGGTAGCCCACGGCGACCTCTCGCGGCAGGCGTGCGACTCGCTCAAGCAGTTGCCCATCGACCTGCATTTCAGGGTCGAGGAGAACTACGACGGTCAGGCCATGTATTTTCGCGAGGCCATCGCCACCTACCTCAAGCCCTGGTGTGATGACAACGGTTACGACCTCTACAGCTCGGGCCTGAAGATCTACACCACCATCGACACCCGCATGCAGAAATATGCCGAGGAGGCAGCCCTGAAACAGATGAAGCAGGTGCAGCAGAACTTCAACAACCACTGGAGCATCTACCGCAGCCAGAGCACCAACTGGCTCAGGCAGGAGCCGTGGCGCGACGAGAACGGCAATCCCATCCCCCGTTTCATCGACCAGATTGCCGAGCGACAGCCCTTCTACAAGGCCCTGCAGCAGCGGTTCCCCAACAACCCCGACTCCATACGCTATTATTATAAGGAGTGGAAACACCCGGTGAAGGTGTTCGACTACGACAAGGGCACCATCACCAAGGAGATGACCTCCGAAGACTCCATCAAGTATATGGTCACCTTCATGCACTGCGCCATGGTGGCCATGGAGCCGCAGACCGGTGCCGTGAAGGCCTGGGTGGGCGACATCGACTTCAAGTCGTGGAAATACGACAAGGTGACGGCCGAGCGCCAGCCGGGCTCCACCTTCAAGCTCTTTGTCTATACCGAGGCCATGAACCAGGGCCTCACGCCCTGCGACAAGCGCCGCGACGAATATATCTCGATGCAGGTCTTCGACAAGAAGAAGAACGAGATGACCACCTGGACGCCGGGCAATGCCAACGGCTATTTCACCGGCGACTCCATTCCCCTGAAGAGTGCCTTCGCCAAGAGTATCAACTCGGTGGCCGTGCGTCTGGGCCAGGAGATGGGCATCAAGCGCATCATCGCCACGGCCGAGGCCATGGGCATCAAGAGCCCGCTCGAAGACGCACCGTCGCTGGCACTGGGCTCGAGCGACGTGACGCTGCTCGAAATGACCAACGCCTACTGCACCGTGGCCAATAACGGCAAGCACCATGAGCCCGTGCTCATCACGCGCATCGTCGACAAGGACGGCAAGGAGGTGTATCTCGACCAGAGCATAGCCGAGCAGGTGATACCCTACAAGAGCGCCTTCCTCATGCAGCAGCTGCTGCAGGGCGGCATGCGCGAGCCGGGCGGCACCAGCCAGAGCCTCTGGGGCTATGTGGGCAACTACCACGACACGGAGTTTGGCGGCAAGACCGGTACGTCGAACAACCATTCCGACGCCTGGTTCATGTGCGTCAGCCCGAACCTCGTGGCCGGCGCATGGGTGGGCGGCGAATACCGCAGCATACACTTCCGCACCGGTGCCCTGGGACAAGGCTCGCGCACGGCACTGCCCATCACGGGCTACTTCATGCAGGCGGTGCTGGGCGACCCCGCCTTCAACAAGTATCACGGCAAGTTCGACAAGCCCAAGGACGACAACATCACGCAGAGCATGTACATCTGCAACAGTTATGTGCCTGTGGCGCGCCGCGACACCACGCGCCGCGACAGCACCGTGGTGACCAACGAGGAGATCATCCTCGACGAGGACGGCAACCCCATCGAGCAGGCGGCACCGGCGGCCAAGCCCGAGCAGCCTAAGGCCACCACCGATACCAAGCCCGCAGAGAAGAAGACCGAGAAGAAACGCAAGACAGAAGAGACCGTCAACTTCGACGACCTGTAGCCTTCTGCCATGCCCCAACCCCGACGGAGTGGTGAGACTGGCGAACTGCTGTTCCCAACCTCATCACTCCGCTGCATCCCCAACCGTATTGTACGTCAGCACCTATGGCCGAAGATAGAATTGATCTAGAGACCCCCGAGCTGCAGCAAGCGCTCCAGATCATACAGTTTACCCGCCGCTCGCTTTTCCTCACCGGCAAGGCAGGCACGGGCAAGTCGACCTTTCTGCGTTATATCTCCGCACATACCAAGAAGAAGCACGTCATCCTGGCCCCCACGGGCATCGCCGCCATCAATGCCGGAGGCTCCACGCTCCACAGCTTCTTCAAGCTGCCCTTCCATCCCTTGCTGCCCACCGACGTGCAGTTCTCGCCCCGCAACATCCGCAAGACGCTGCGCTACAACAGCGACAAAATCAAGGTCATACGGGAGCTCGAGCTCATCATCATCGACGAGATCAGTATGGTGCGTGCCGACATCATCGACTTCATCGACAAGGTGCTGCGTGTCTACAGCCACAACATGCGCGAGCCCTTCGGCGGCAAGCAGCTGCTCCTCGTGGGCGACATCTACCAGCTCGAGCCCGTGGTGAAGGAAGACGACCGCCAGCTGCTGCTGCCTTATTACAACTCGGACTTCTTCTTCGATGCCATGGTGTTCAGGCAGATGCAGCTCGTGTCGATCGAACTGCGCAAGGTGTACCGGCAGACAGACCCGGTGTTCATCAGCATTCTCGACCGCATACGCACCTCGCAGGTGTCTGACCGCGACCTTGCCCTGCTCAACAGTCGCGTAGACCCCACCGACCCACCGGCCCACCAACATACTGACACCCCTACCCACCAGCTCACCATCACCCTCTCCTCGCGTCGCGACACGGTAGACTATATCAACACCCGCAAGCTCGCCGACCTGCCGGGCGATACGGAGATGTTCAAGGGTGTCATCAGCGGCGAGTTTCCCGAGACCAGTCTGCCCACGCCGCAGGAGCTGCTGCTCAAGGTGGGGGCGCAGGTGCTCTTCGTCAAGAACGACATGGACCACCGGTGGGTCAACGGCACGCTGGGCACCGTCATCGGTTTCGACGACGACAGCCACGACCGCATCTACGTGCGCACCGAGGACGGCCGCGAGTTCGACGTGGAGCGCGAGGTGTGGAGCAACGTGCGCTACACCTTCAACGAGACCGAGAAGAAGATCGAGGAGGAGGAGCTGGGCACCTACACGCAGTTTCCCATCCGTCTGGCCTGGGCCATCACCGTACACAAGAGTCAGGGACTGACCTTCAGCCACGTGAAGATCGACTTCACGGGCGGGGTCTTCGCCGGCGGACAGACCTACGTGGCGCTCTCGCGATGCACCTCGCTCGAGGGCATCGAGCTCAAGGATCCCATCCGCCGCAACGATGTCTTCGTGCGCGCCGAGGTGCTCAACTTTGCCAAGCATTACAACGACGAGGGCATCATCAACACCGCCCTCAAGCAGTCGAAGGCCGACAAGGAATACTGGGATGCCGTGCAGGCCTTCGACCGCGGCGACATGCAGGCAGCCCTCGACGCCTTCTTTCTGGCCATCCACAGCCGCTACGACATCGAGAAGCCCGTGCCCCGCCGCTACATTCGCCGCAAGCTCGACATCATCAACCGCCAGCGCGGCGAGATCGAATGCCTCAAGGCCGAGGCCAAGCGCAATGCCGAGTTTCTGAAAGAGCTGGCCGTAGAATATGTGGTGATGGGGCGCGAGTGTGAGCGCGAGGGCATGAAGCAGGCGGCCATCCATAACTATGAAAAAGCGCTCAAGCTCTGTCCCGACATCCCCGAGGCCAAGCGGCGACTCAAGAAACTGAGCAAGTAGCCGCCTCGGTGGAGGGCGGTGCAAGAGGTCATTTCGGTTTGTATCTGTTCAGCGATTGTTGCTCACACAGAGCCGCAGCGCACACAGAGAATCAGCTATAGTTATCTCACACAGAGCCACAGAGCACACAGAGAATCAGCTATGGTTATCTCACACAGAGCCACAGAGCACACAGAGATTTATTCCAGAGATGCTAACAAAAGCTCATCAT
>JBHAFS010000038.1:0-11877 GCA_041856205.1 Prevotella sp. | reverse complement strand
CAGTTAATAAATCTGTGTTTTTAACAATTAGTCTCATGCGAACAATTGCTTGACTCTGTATAGGTAAAAGCTAAGATCATTGACTCCCCTAAATTCTGCCCTGAAGCTTTTCAGCTTGCTGTTAAAAGGGCTCACATCATATTCTTGTGCTTTTAACATACTTATACTAGCCACAGATGAGAACAATGAGAAACAAGGGGTAGCCTGATCGCCTCCTTTTGCTCATGACCAATGGAGATGATGCTTTAATGACGTTTTGGTCGTTCGCAACTCTTCCTCGCTTCCGACTATAGTCTTATAGTCTTTCTCTATTCTTCCTCTAATCAAGCTCTGATGTTTCCCTAATCACCGATTAGAGAAACATTAGAGGTTCTTTAGCCTTTCCATAGTCTTTGTTTATCTTAGCCCGTTAACGAGTTTCTTGAATTCAAGTCTCATCACGCTCGCGAAACAGACGCCAGATGGCCTGCACAACATGACTCAACTGCTAGTTTTACGATAGCCGAATCACCAAAGAGAAACCTCATCCGGCCACATTGTCTGCCATTTTAGTTGTCAGAGTACATGAGCATCATGTCGGCAAGACGTGTCATCAGGGCAGGAATCGCCATCGGAATGAGTGGTTTTGGCCTGTTTTTGGCGCCTGTGAGATGATTAGCCGGCACACCGCCGTGCCTCTGACAGGCTTGGACATGTAGAAGCAGTATTGTCGAATATAACATAAATCACTAATATTCAATAAATTATAGATGATGCTGATGGTCATAAAACTCCTGTGCAATATCAAATATCAGATATCAGTTGTTTTTTTAGAAGGGGTCATTTTTTACCTCTTGTTCTATATATATTATATAATATATTAATTATTAATTAGTTATATATAATATAAAGGAGGAATGCAACATAGGGGGTGCCTTTTTTTTAACTGATATTTGATATTGATATTTGGGACTGTAGACAGCCGGCAGAAAAAGAAAGAAACGTGCCGCCGACACATGGAACGTCTTATCATGTTAGCAAAGGCCAGAATAATCCTAACCCCTCTCGACCTTCACGCCCTTCACTTCCATGCCCAGCGTGGCAGGAATCTTCTTGCGCTTGCCCATCACAAAGTTGCGGACAAAGCCCGATTTGAAGTATGCCGGAAATTCGATGTGGCCATCGCTCTTCACCTCCACAAGCCGCACACCCACGTAGTAGCGATGGCCCTTTTTCAAGATGATGCCCTCTTCGGGAATAATATCCAGCGTCTGGCTGCCGCCCTTCTTCAGGGTCCGGTAGATGGGCTTGCACATGACGATGTTGAATTTGTCACCCACCACTTCATACACCTCGATGGCCAGCGTACAGACAGAATAGGTGGTGCTTTTCACAGGCAGAATGAGATGGCTGATGGCATAATCGCTGCCTACCTTCACCACGGGTCCGGCTTCAAAGCAACACTTTGTTCCTGATAGCTTGAGTGTCCCCGGCCCCTTGATGCCTTTAGAACTGATGGTCTTGGTCTTTTTCCCATAAACAATGTTCACATCGGCCAATTCCTGGACGTTCTCCTTCAAGGTAACGTCCATCTGTTTCTTCCCCAACGCCTCCTGCAATGCTATCGTATAAGGGGCATACGAGATATGAGAGAACTTCAATGTTCCCTTTGCTCCAGCAGGAATGGTGAGCGAATAATAGCCATTGACGTCAGATACCGTACCGATTGAGTCGCCTTCCACGCCGATGGATACAAATTCCACTCGCGTCCCCTGGCTGTTCTTGATCGTTCCGGTCAACACGCTTTGTGCCGTTGCCGTGACGACGGCCAGCATAAGCAGTGAAAAGACAAAGAGACGCTTCATGTCATTTTGCGAGTAAGATGAAATATCCATTCTTTTAGTTGCTTTCCTTTATACTTGAGAATCTTCTGCTGTCTGGGCTGACTTCCGTTTCAATATAGATGCCTACTCTTCCATTGAGCCATGGGCTGAGCACCCGAACATTGGCTACCTATATAATACAAAAGGACAGGCCTTATGACCCATCCTCTTGCGCAATTAGCCTGTGGAGCTGGCGGGAATCGAACCCGCGTCCAAACAGGGAAACCATACGCTTTCTACACGCTTATTCCAGCCTTTGGTTTTCGTGTGACGGCAAGACCTGGACCACCAACCGGCACCTTAGCCTCTAAGTTTCACCCACGCATCGAGGCCTACGAGGGCTATTTCCGATTTACCTGCACCACTTGACCCTCAGATTCGGAACAACATCCTTGGAGCGGTGTCTCGTCCCATCACCTGGTGACGGGATAAAGCCAGTAATCTACTATGCTTCGATTAGGCAGCGAGAGCGTAATTCTTTTCGCCAATTAAATTTTTGATCACTCAGATTAAGGAGCTAGCCATCGAGGCTCCGCGTGCTTACATACCATCTCATCCTGCTGTCAAATCCAGTCAACCCCATATAAAATGATGTGCTGAGACGCAACATACTCAAAGACGGCGAGTGCCACACATGACAACGCGCAGACCGCTGCCTGCCAGCGCCGGCTGACGTGCCGACAACTCTTCCGTGTGCAAATATACGATTAATTGTAGAATCTGCCAAGCATATTGACCTTATTTTAAGGAGGAATAATGATTTTTAGTAAGACTGCAAAGACGATTCAACCTTAGAACAACGCTTGAACCAAGAAAAACGGACTTACTGGCCGATACTTGTTTTTTTATTCGTATCTTTGCCAAACAATAATAATTATCCTTTCAAAACACTCTGACTATATGAGCAAGAGATTCAATACAGAAAGATATGAACACCTGTGCGAGTTCATCGAAGATCACCTGCCAAGGCTCATCAAACTGAAGGTCATAACACGTGCCTCGTACCATGCTTACGACGAATGCCTGTTCAACTATATCACTGCCGAAAGCATTGACGACCGTACCCGAATGGAGCTTTTCAAAACGCAGGTACTGTTCTGTTATGAAAGCATTGACATGAAACTCAGCAAGCAGCTGACGGCCAACCCCGACCTGGCAGAAGACGAGGTGATTGCAGAGATGCTCCAACTCATGGGCAAAGCGAAGTCCAAGGCCCCCAAGCAGCTCTCGTTGTTTGACGATAAGGATGAGGATGAGGATGAGGACGAGGGCGGGAATGAACATATTGACCATTTGCTGAAAATCGCCGAAAAGATAAACGGCAAGCCGCTGACAAAACAACAGAAAGAGCAATTCACCGAGGTCTTCATGGATAAAGACAAGATGGCGCGTATCATGGCCGAAGATGACAACGCTCACTATCATTACCAGGCCCCCGACTATGCCCCATTGGCACAGGCAGATACCATTGACAATACGCTGTCTGTACTCATGCCCGCCGGCAATGATGCTTACAGATCGGACAAGACTTACAAAGACCTGTGCAAAAACCTGTCGTCGTGGGAGCACGGCAAACTCTCCGAGCAACTCACACGACTGCTGTACGCCCACTTGGCAGATTGGCACGACACAGAAAATGCCGGCTATCCGTTCGGCCTGCAAGCTGCCCTCGCCCTGATAGAGCACTTCCGGCTGACGGAGTGCGTGCCTGTCATACTTGAAATACTGCGCCAATCCAGTATCTTCTATGACATATTCTTCATGGAAGACGGTTTCGACGACATGCCTGCCGCCATCCTCTCACGTATGATCACCCAGCGCGAACTGCCTATGCTACTGGCATTCATGAAGGAGCCGGGACTCTTCAGCGACTGCAAAGGCCAGGTAGCCGTGGCTGTGGCTCACATGCCCATGTTCAATTTAGCACTACTCAAGGATGCGCAGCAATGGCTGGCCGACGTGCTCAACTGTTACTTCCCCATGGGCAGCGACACGACCGTCTTTGATGAGCAATTGCTCGACACACTCGTATATTGCTGCATCCACACCCGCGCCGTCGAACTCAAGCCACTTATCATCAAACTCTACGGAAAGTATAATATCCCTCCCATCATGGTTTCGGGAGGCAGCAACGAAGTGCGCAAGTCGATCAAGAATGCCGACCTTGGCACACTCGACGAGGAAAGTGGCGAGGAAATGTTGCTGTACAGTTTGGAAGAAGACGAGGAAGAGTGGGATGATGACGAGGAAGAGTGGGATGATGACGAGGAAGAGTGGGATGATGACGAGGAAGAGTGGGATGATGCAGAAGAAATGGCAGACCCCGACTTTAACCCCGACGACTACAGTCGGCAGGAATACGATGGCTGGGCAGAGCGAAGCAAGGCCATCTACAAGCCGATGCTGGATGTGAAAGCGTACACGCTACGTATCGAGCTCGACTACATCAAACCCGCCATCTGGCGCGAGGTGGAGGTTCCGTCCAACCTCACGCTATCATCCTTGGCCGCCGTCATTCTCCTGGCCATGGGTTGGAATGAGGACCATTTGCATCAGTTCATTGTCAGTCACGGCCGTTCATCCATTTACTACTCCACATCTATCCATGAGACCGCACGCGATATAGCGGGGAGCGACAGTCGTGACGGGAAAAAACACTGCATCGGCGAACTGCTTTCCAAGGTAGGTGACAAAGTGACTTTCGAATATGACTTCGGTGACAGCTGGATGCACACCGTCAAGCTCATCGCCTCGGCCGAGTACGACCGTCAGAAGAAGGAAGTGAAGTTGTTGGCTGGCGAGCGGGCCTGCCCACTCGAGGACTGCGGAGCCTTACCCGGCTATCGGGAGCTCTGCGAGGCCATGGACAGACCATATTCCTCCTCCGCCCAGAGATTCATGGAATGGCTCGACTGCCGCTTCGACCCAGAGTACTTCCCCCTCGAAATGGCACAGAAAGCGGTAGCGTCTTGCAACAAATAACCACCAACATGCTTTCCCCGAAGGGGATAACTGTATGATACAAAAGAACCAATACGGCATATCAGGTTTCTGATTCCCCGAAGGGGACGAACGTCTGATAGGGCACGGTTGGCACGAATGTCGCCCATAGGGTGACTTGACGTGCCAACCGTGTTTGAGTTTGCGCCGAATAGACAAACTCTGCAAGAAGTCAAAGGTTTTTCGAAGATGGCATGGAGGCAACCCCAGGCCATGCGTTGTCAGAACAAGTCGCATGACCTTGTTGCAGTTTCCGTTTTATCCACCCATCGCGCAGCGATGTTCCGTGTTATCTGAACGTGCGGGATGGCTCTCCCTCCCCCACGGGGAGGGTCGGGGTGGGCCCATCCGTTGCCTCACACGATGCTACAACAAGCTTCTAATCGTGTTCTCCAGTCTCTCCCTTCTTCATCTCCGACATCAGGTCGTAGGCGCCCGTGAGTGCCACCTGGCCGTCGACGGCTGTCCTGACTTCGGCCATGCCGCCCTCTTCCATGCCCTTGCTCACCTCCACCGGATGGAACACCCATCCTTTCTGGCGGCGCATGGCGGTGAAGAGATAGGTCTTGCCATCCTCAGCGACGAGCCCGTCCTGCGGAATGGCTGTGCTCCGGCGCGGGGCCGCCGCAATCTCACCACGGACATACATCCCCGTCACCAGTCCTCGAGCTGCGCCGATGCTCACACGCACATGCACCGCCTTGGCCTCGGCATCAAGCGTCTGGCCTACCGACAGCACCACGCCCCTCATCGGCTGGCCGTCGGGGGTGGCCGGCCAAAGGTCGACGCGTTGGCCCGCCTTTACCTTGTCGATGTCTTTCTCATACACCAGCAGGTCGGCCAAGCGTCCCGAGGTGCTCACCACCCGCATCATAGGCTGCTGCGGGTCGGCAAACTGCCCCGTTTTCATCATGATTTGCTCCACCGTTCCGGCGATGGGACTCTCCACCGGAATCATCGTCGTGGTCTTGCCGCCGCGCAGCGCCTGCAGGTTCACGCCCAGCAGCCGGAGCTGCGCCGCCGTGGTCTGCACCTCCCCTTGCAGCGCCCGGTATTCCGACTGCGTCTTCTGCCACTCTCGTCCCGCCCCCACGTTGTTGGCGGCGAGGGTCTTCTGCCGCTGGTATTCCTGCGCCATGAACGTCAGCCTGTTGTAGGCCGCGAGATAGCGCGACTGCATGTCAAGGATGTCGGGATGCGTCAGCCAGGCCACCACCTGTCCGCGCCTCACCTCCTGTCCCTCGCTCACCACGATGCGCCTGATGTTGGCACCCATATACGAGGTGACCAAGGCCTCCCCCTGAGGTGCCGAGACAATGGTGCCGCTGGCCGCCAGCCGCCCGGCAAAGTCGTGCTGTGGCAGCGGACCGAGGCGTATGCCCAGCTTCTCGACCTGCGCCGCGGTCAGTTCCACATCGGTCATGGCTGGCCGTTCCTCGGCCGTCTCCTGGGCCTGTATGCTTTCGGCGGTGCCGTTGTGGCCTCCGCAGGCTGTTATCACAAGAGCCGTGAGGCCCGTCAATAATATATTGTAAGAACGATTTTTCATCTTGTTAGCTATTGTTTGTCAGTAAAATACAGATAATTGAACCTCGCCGCCAGACACTCGGCATAGGCATCCCAGTAGTCGAGCTCGGTGCGTGCAGCCTCGCGCAGGTTCTGCACCAGCTCCATATAGTCGGCCGCCCCTTCGCGATAGGAGAGCACCGCCGTGGCCTGCTGCTCGCGCGCCACAGGCAGGGCCGTGGTCTGATAATAGTCTACGCTGGCCGCCCACTTGCGATAGGTCTCGTCGAGGGTCTTGCGGCCGGTAGTCCAGGCCAGTTGCTGCGCCCGCCGGTCTTCCACAGCCTTGTCGCGCTCGATGGCCGCCGCCCGCGTCCTGCCCCGCTGCGCTTGACCGAAGAGCGGAAAGCTTACGCCCACCTGATAAGAGAAATACCCCGTCGCCGAGCCAATCTTCTGACTGCCCGCCTCGACGAAGAGTTTGGGCAGGGCCTCGGCCCGTTCCATCTTCCACCGGGCCTCGGCCAGTCTCACCTGTTCGTCGGCCAGCTGGAGCGATGGCGCGAGCGACGGCTCCCCCTGCCGGGGCAGCGGGTCGAGGGCGTCGAGGCGGTCGTCGGGTCTATAACGCGTGTCGCCGCCCATCCATCGGTTCAGGTTGAGCAGGGCAATCGTCTGGTCGTTCTCGGCCTGTCGTTTGTTGATGGCCATCTGTCGGGCCTGTGCCATGGCCGACACATACTCCAGTCGCGAGGAGGCCTGCGTCTCGTAGCGCAGCCGTGCCGCCTCTTCCAGGTCGCGGCAGAGTGAGTCGAGGCGCGCGTAGACCCTCAGCCTCCGCTCGGCCACAAAGGCCATGGCATAGTCGATGCTCACCTGGCGGGCCAGTTCGGTCTCGGCCACCCTTGCCGCCGTCGTGGCCACCGCCACGCGTTGCCGCTGATAGGCGCTGCGGGCACCGATGGCCAGGACATCGAGGTTCTGGCGCACGGCCACCAGCGTCCACACGCCGTCGTTGCCACGCCCCAGCTCCTCGCCGCCCGTCGACACCTCGGTGGGGCCGATGTCGCGTGCCGCGCGCTGCAGCGCCTGCTGTCCGGCAATCTCGAGGTGTGCCGCCCTGACGGCCGGATAATTGGCCAGCGCCCGCGCCACGGCCGAATCGAGCGACAGCGGCTCCTGGGCCCGCAGACCGAGGGGCATCAGCATCACCAGGCCCACCGCCATCGTCCGCCGCAGCGCCGTCTTGCGCCGTTGCCGCGAGCCCAGCCGTTCCTCCAGACTATAGAGGATGGGGATGACAAAGAGCGTGAGGACGGTGGCCGAGAACAGTCCGCCGATGACCACCGTTGCCAGCGGCCGCTGCACCTCAGCACCGGCCGACTGCGACACGGCCATGGGCATGAATCCCAGCATGGCGGCCACGGCCGTGAGCAGGATGGGGCGTATGCGCTCACGAGTGCCGGTGAGGATGCGGCGGTTGAGGTTGTCCATACCCTCGGCCTTGAGCGTGTTGAACCGGTTGACGAGCACCAGTCCGTTGAGCACGGCCACGCCGAAGAGCACGATGAAGCCCACGCCGGCCGAGATGGAGAAGGGCATGCCGCGGAGGGCCAGGGCCAGCACGCCCCCGATGGCGGCCATCGGCACGGCCATATAGATCATGAGGCTCTGACGTACCGACTTCAAGGCGAAATAAAGCAAGATGAAGATCAGGGCCATGGCCACGGGCAACACCACGGCGAGTCGTGCCTTGGCCTCCTGCAGGTTCTCAAACTCGCCGCCGTAGGCCAGATGGTAGCCTGCGGGCAGTTTCAGCTGTTGGTCGAGCTGCTGCCTGATGCTGGCCACCATCGACTCCACGTCGGTGCCCCTGACGTTGACGCCGACCGAGATGCGTCGCGAGGCCCTGTCGCGCGAGATCTGCATCGGCCCGGGCTGATACGACACGTCGGCCACCTCGCCCAGCGGTATCTGCTCTCCGCCGGGGGTGTCTACGTAGAGCGCCCTTACGTCGTCGAGGCTGCCCCTGAACGAGGGTGCGAGCCTCACCACGAGGTCGAAGCGTTTCTCACCCTCGAACACCACCCCCGCCTTGCCGCCTGCGAAGGCCGAACTGACATAGGTGTTGAGCTTCTCGATGTCGAGGCCGTAGCGGGCCAGCCGCTGGCGGTCGTAGCTGACGGTGATCTGCGGCAGTCCGTCGGTGCGCTCCAGGGCCACGTCGGCCGTGCCGGGTATGTGGCTGATGATGTCGACCATCTGCTGTCCCAGTCGGTTGAGCTCATGCAGGTCTTCACCATAGAGCTTCACGGCCACGTCCTCGCGCACGCCGGTGAGCAGCTCGTTGAAGCGCAGCTCCACGGGCTGCGAGAACGAGAAGTTGAGTCCCGGCAGCTCGCTCAGTTTATGCTTCATCTTCTCGATGAGCTCCTCCTTAGTCTTGGCCGAGGTCCATCGGCTGCGGTCTTTCTCCAGGATGATGAAGCTGTCGGTATAGTCGAAGCCCATCGGGTCGGTGGGGATGTCGGCCACGCCGATGCGGGCGCAGACCGTCTTCACCTCGGGGAAGTTGTCGAGCAGCAGCCGTTCCACCTCCTTCTCGCGCTCGATGGTCTCCGTCAGGGCGCTGCCCGGGCGCAGGAAGGTCTGCATGGCGATGTCGCCCTCGTCGAGGCTGGGGATAAACTCGCCGCCCATCCTGGCGAAGGTCACCCCCGCGCCAGCCAGCAGCATGGCAGCGGCGACGAGGACGGGCACCCTGTGGCGCACGGCCCGCACCAGCCACGGATGGTAGCGGGCCACGAGGGCGGCCATCAGTCGCTCGCCCATGCGCTCCACGGCGCGCTCCATACGGGCCAGCAGGCTCTGTGGACGGGTGGTGGGACGCATGACCACCGCCGACACCATAGGCACATAGGTGAGACAGAGGATGAGGGCTCCGAGCACGGCAAACGAGAAGGTATAGGCCATGGGGGCAAACATCTTGCCGCTGATACCCGAGAGGAAGACGATGGGGGCGAAGACAATGAGGATGATGAGCTGCCCGAAGAAGGCCGAGTGCATCATCGTGGCGGCCGACCGATAGCTGATGTCGTCCATAGCCCTGGCCGTGAGCGGAGCCGTGGTGGCGGCGAGCCGACGGCGTGTCTCGGCCACGATGCCCTCGACGATGATGACCGCTCCGTCGACGATGATGCCGAAGTCGATGGCCCCCAGGCTCATGAGGTTGGCCCACACGCCGAAGACCCGCATGAGGATGAAGGCGAAGAGCAGCGACAGCGGGATGACCGATGCCGCGATGAGCCCGCCGCGCACGCTGCCCAGCAGCAGCACGAGCACGAGCACCACGATGAGGGCGCCCTCAGCAAGGTTGGTGGCGATGGTCGAGGTGGTGCGCTGGATGAGCTCCGAGCGGTCGAGGAAAGGCCGTATCTCGATGCCTGGGGGCAGCGACTTCTGGATGGTGGCGATGCGGTCTTTCACGGCCGCCACCACCTTAGCCGAGTTGGCTCCCTTGAGCATCATGATCATGCCGCCCACGGCCTCGCGGCCGTCTTGGGTGAAGGCACCATAGCGCACCTGTGCCCCGAAGCGCACATCGTCGGCCACGTCGCCCACGAGCACGGGCACGCCGCCTTGCTGCTTCACCACGATGTTGCGGATGTCGTCGAGACTCTTCACCAGTCCCTCGCCGCGGATGAAGTTGGCTGTATGGTTCTTCTCGATATAGGCTCCGCCGGTGTTCACATTGTTCTTGTGCAGGGCCTCCATCACCTCGCCGATGCTGGTCCTCAGGGCATGGAGGCGCTGGGGGTTGAGCGCCACCTCATACTGCTTGATGCTCCCGCCGAAGGAGTTGACCTCCACCACGCCGGGAATCATCGCCAGCTGCCGCTTCACCAACCAGTCTTGGATGGTGCGCAGCTCCTGCGCCGTGTAGCGCGTGGTGTCGCGAGGCACGAGGGTGTATTGATAGATCTCGCCCAGTCCGGTGGTGATGGGGCCTATCTCCGGACTGCCGAAGCCCTCGGGTATCTCGTCCTTCACCTCCTCTATCTTCTCGTGTACCAGCTGCCGGGGCTCGTAGGTGCCCATGCGCTCGCGAAAGACGATGGTGACCACCGACAGGCCGAAGCGCGACACCGACCGGATGTCTTCCACGCCGGGCAGGTTGGCCATGGCCAGTTCGATGGGGTAAGTGACATACTGTTCGATATCGGCCGTCGAGAGGTTCTCGGCCACGGTGATGACCTGCACCTGGTTGTTGGTGATATCGGGCGTGGAGTCGACGTTGATGGTGCTCAGCGAATAGAGTCCGCCGCCGACAATGAGCACCAGCAGCAAGAGTACGATAAACTTATGCTGTATGGAAAAACGAATGATGCTGTGTATCATGACTTTTCTTAAAGTGTAACGATATACCATATCCAAGACACACCCGTGGTGCGCCCTGGACTCATGTCATAAAATATAAAAGGTGGGAAATCGTTACACCGTCGGTGGTGCCCGCAGTCCGCCCGAAGAACAATATTCCTCGGGCAACAGGGTGCGTGGCCCGCGGCCGTGCGGGCGCTCTTGTCGCCTTTGCGCCTTCAAGGGCACACACGCCCCATACAAGGCGACAAGGGGATGGCTGGTCTGTGCCCCACCCCACTTGGCCGACATGCTGGCCGTGCCCCGGGCAGGAATAAACTGCTTGGCCGTCTCCACGGCACAATAGTCGGACGGCGTGCCCTCGCCCTCGGTAGGGGCGTGCTGGGTGTGGATGTCGTTGATGTTGCCGTCGCTCGCACACTCCTCCAGGGCAAAGCAAACCTCGTCTACATGATGGTGGTGCAGCATGATGCTGACCGACAACACCGCAAGCGTTGCCCACCACAGAAAGAAGATGTAGACTGTTCTTTTCATCGGTGCAAAGATAAAACAATCTTTTTGCAACTCGATTGCAAAGTTGCGATTTCTCGTTTTGTTCAGCAAGAACGTTCATGCGATGACAATCCTCCTTGCCTCCGGTGGCATACGTTGTCCAAGCACCAACGCTGATATGGGTTAGTATGTGGATTTGGCACGCACTATGATGGTTTTCTCTCGCAGATGACGCAGATCGCGCAGATTGTTGCCTCGCGGGGTGAGGCGTTTGCCCCTCGCGGATGCTCGGGGATTTACGCAGATATTGGCTCACGCGGCGGGGCTCACGCAATAAACGCTATAAACGCAATGAACGCTATTGCAGCGCGCGGTGGGACTTATATAACTACACCTTTAATGTTTTAATGTTTTATCTTGCTAAGGGCTGGCAGTAGGAGTTTATCGCTCGTCCAGGTTGAGACGGTGAATGGGGTGCTTCGTGGCACCGCGGCTGCCTTCCGGCCTATCCGTGGCATCGGTTTGACAAGGCCATAGGCGGGTTGTCGTGGTGTAGTTCGAGTCGAAACAAAGTCTGGTTCGACTCGAAGCAGAACGTGGTTCGACTCGAAGCAGAACGTGGTTCGACTCGAAGCAGGAT